>NZ_JBKHUP010000075.1:0-41509 GCF_046565525.1 Coleofasciculus sp.
AACTGATAACTGATAACTGATAACTGATAACTGATAACTGATAACTGATAACTGATAACTGATAACTGATAACTGATGACTGATAACTGATAACTGATAACTGATAACTGATGACTGATGACTGATGACTGATAACTGATAACTGATAACTGATAACTGATAACTGATAACTAGACTAAATGAGGTATAATATAAATACTGCTTTTTAAACGCAATCATAAATAAAATGCTGCCTTGACCAATAGATAAATCTTGATAACCTAGACGCCAGTGATGTCATGGAGAAAACAATGAATAGTAACCAATCAGTAAAAAAAAACTCAATGTATCCTCAGACACATTAACCGAAGCCATTAGGGATCATATTCAAAAAGCTCAAGAGCGCTTAACACAGAATCAACCTGAAGTTGAAATTTCACCGGATCAATACTCAATTCAGCTAACTGAGACCGTTGCTGAATTATCAACCACCCTAGAGGAATTACAAGTTGCTGTCGAAGAAATCCAAGAACGGAATCAGGAACTCGCAGCGGCGCATCAAGCCACAGAAGACGAACGCCAACGGTATCAAGAATTATTTGAATTCGCCCCAGACGGCTATGTGATCACCACCGCATCCGGTATAATTCAGGACGCCAACCACGCTGCCGCCACCCTACTGAATATAGAACAGAGGCGTCTAATCGGCAAACCCCTCGGTGTTTTTGTCGCCTCCACTAGCAAATCCACCTTTCTCACTCAGCTAAACCGACTAACCCATTTATCCTCCGCCGACTTTCCCAAAACTCTGCTGTACAGAGACTGGGAACTATTCCTGCAACCGCGCCAAAGCGAACCTTTTCCGGCGGAGATTTCTATCTCTGCTGTTCTCAACCCCCAATCTGAAATCGTGGGATTGCGCTGGTTAATTCGAGACATGAGTTATCGCCATCAGGTAGAAAGCTTACGCCGAGAATTAGAAGCAGAAAAAGAATTAAGCGAACTCAAATCACGCTTTATCCAAACCGTCTCCCACGAATTCCGCACGCCGCTAAATATGATTTACGTTTCCGCGCAACTCCTCGCCCGTTCTCACGACGGCTTGAGTGAGGACAAATGCAATCAGTTGATAAAACGAACCGATAAAGCCGTGCGGCGGATTACTAAAATATTGGATGATGTCCTAGTCTTTAGTAAAGCCAGCGCCGACAAACTCGAATTAAGCCCTACATTAATCGACATAGAGCAATTCTGCCAAAGTGTGGTAGAAGACTATCAAGTCTTAGCAGGTAGCGGTAAAACGATTCACTTTAACTGTCAAAGGAAAAATCATAGTGTTTGCCTGGATGAAAAACTCCTCTATCAGATATTAGGCAACTTATTATCCAACGCGATTAACTATTCCCTACCAGACAGTACCATAGAGTTATCCTTGACCTATGAGGGGAATAATGTATGCTTTCGGATGCAGGATCAAGGGATTGGCATTCCCAGAGAAGACTTATCCCACCTCTTTGACCCCTTCCATCGAGCGAGAAATGTCAGCAACTTACCCGGAACCGGACTAGGATTATCGATAGTACAAAAAGCCGTCGAATTACATGGCGGGACAATTAAAGTAGAGAGTGAAGTTGACGTCGGCACAACATTTACCGTCACCCTACCTTTAAGTTCGTAGTTCGTAGTTCGTAGTTCGTAGTTCGTAGTAAAGGAACCTTAGCCTATCATCGTAACGCCGAAACCATCAAAGCAAACTCCAAATCAAAACTCCCCCACCCCAACTCCAAAACCTGATAAAACCAAACTCAAACAAACCGAGTGTACAAACAACTAACCCTAGAATTTGCCAACAATCCTGAACCATCCCCCCAAAGCATCACTCATCCCAGCGGATATTCAGGCTGGTACAGACTACACAAATACTGGGGCAAAAAACCCCACGAACCCCTCGCCCTAACCATCCAACAACTAACCCAAGAAAACGATATCATCTTAGACCCTTTCGTCGGTTCCGGCACAGCCGCCCGCGAATCCCGGCTGCGGAAACGCCGTTTCATCGGAATAGACATCAACCCCATCGCCACCGAACTCACCAAACTACTCATCTCCCCACCCGATTACCCCCTCATCCGCGATGCCTTCCTATTCCTAGAAAAAACCCTCAAACCCCAAATCAACCAAACCTATCAACTCAAAGATGGAAGAACCGCATCCCACTATCTTTGGCAAAACAACCAATTACGCCAAATTTGGTTATCCGGCAATCGCAGCACCACCCGGTTGGTACTCCCCCCCACACCAGAAGACCTTCAACTCATCCAAACCTTTTCAACCTACAAAAGCAGAATCATTCGTCCCCCTAAATTTTTCGCCAACAGCCGCATAAACGCCTCCCCGCAACTCTCCCTATCCGACCTAATCACAGGTCGCGCCCAACATAACCTGGACTTAATCATAGACCACATTAACCAACTCCCCCAAGCCGCTCAACCCGCGATGAAGCTATGCCTAACCGCAGCATCTGGACAAATGACCAAAATGGTATTCGCTGTTACAGGCAGAGGCAAAACTAACGGGAATCGCTCAAAAAAAATAGAAGTCGGGAGTTGGGTAATTGGCTACTGGCGACCCCCATTACACTTTGAAGTAAACGTTTGGAACTGTTTCGAGCGGCGCGTTACCAAACTCTTAAACGCCATCAAAAACGGTGATCCATTACAAGGCAGCACTATCTGTGAAACTCTCGATCAATTCTATCAAAACAACGCAGAATGTAGCATTATTTGCGCCCCTTGTCAACAAGAACTAAAAAACCTGCCCAAGAAATCAATCAACCTAATTATAACCGATCCCCCACACAGCGATCGCATTCCCTACCTAGAACTCAGTGAACTGTGGAATAGCATCTTAGGAATTGAACCCAACTTTGACTCAGAAATTGTCATCTCCAATGCCAAAGAACGCGCCAAAACCGCCACCCTCTACAATCAAACCATGAGCGCCTTCTTTACCGACTGTTCCGCCATTCTACGAGACGACGGCTTCCTCGTCTTACTTTATAATGCCAGACAACAGGAACACTGGGCATTTATCAAACAACTAATAGATAGCTCAGAACCATCATCAAACCTAAACTACCTCGGACAATTCCCCTGTAATTATTCAGCCCGTTCCGTTGTCCAAGACAACAGAAAAGGGGCTCTTAAGCATGATATTGCCCTAGTTTTCGGCAACCCTAACGCTGATTTAAGCAAGATTTCGCGATTAAAAACCATTCGCGGTTGGTCAGATACTTTTCCAGGTTAGAAAGGATTAACCCAATGGATTTTGATACAGCCCAATCCTGGTTTCGAGACAATCGCATCAGAGAATTATTCCAAACCAATGACGGACTACGTTTTCTTAAGCTACGTTCCTTATCGCGCCGTGAACACTTATACCAATTATTCGCATCCGCCGCTTTAACACCCCAATCCAACTCAGCACGAGATTTATTGAAAGAAGCATTTAATACCGCCTCGATTAATGACACCATTATTAATTCCACCATTCAACAAATTTACGCATCAGAGCGAGAAGCACGTCGTCAACAAGAGCCAGAACTCGTTAATCAACTCTATCGTCTCGATGTTTTTGACTGGGGTGGACTGCATCAAAATAGCCTGGAGAGAACAATTATAGACAACTACGTCAAAAAAATCCATAACTATGATCAACTCTCAAACAGTATCGAGAATGAGCTTCACTATAGTATGCGAGGTTACGTTTTATGTTCATGGTACAATCATTGGACATCAATAATAATTGAAGATATTTTTCGGGATCATGATAAGGTATTACCTGCGGTAAGCTTAATCAAAAAAATAGACTTTTTTATAAATGGTATTCCCTTTGACTTGAAAGTCACTTATTTTCCTGAAGGATACATCAAACAGTGCCGTCGTTCAGAGAACAAGCGTCCAGAACTTACACGGTTGAAACAATGGGCGCGTCAGCATCAAGTCCCATTTAGCACTAATATTCCTGACAGTCAATTGCTCTGCGACTTATGGAAAAAAGCCAGTGATCATCCGTCAGAAGACGCCCAAAGCTTGCTCTCTGAACTCAGCAATTTTAGGCAAAAACTGATTCAAGAAGCAAAGACAAACCCCGATAATCTAATCAAATGGCTTTACGAAAATCAAGGTATCCGTCGATTTGACGCCTCGAATCGCTTGTTCTTAGTTCTCATTGACCCCTCAGATTTCTTTCAATCCTGGAAATTGAAACGCGCCAAACCACTTCTCGACTCTAGAATAACAGCTTACTTAGATAAAATCTCTTCATCTCCCGGACAAACCTTACACTTCACCTGGGAAGGAAAAAACTACACAGTCATATCAGAGGCGATAATTATTACTAAACCGCCAGGATAACGTCGTTCGTAGTAAGGGATGCAAGCCCTATCATCGTAACGCCGACACCATCAACGCAAAATATACATTAAACCTTAAGAAAGGGCGGGTTTTGCCACAAACATTATCAACAAAATTCACAATTCATACCAAATCCGCCTTTATCACCCCCTTTTTCCACGGCGATTGAAATCGCTGCTACACAAACAAAGTCCGCCTGCGCGGACTAGGTTATAACGGGGGTAGCTAACCCGGATTTGATATCAATCCCTAAACCCGCCCCTACAATTCACCCTGCTTACCCATCAACCGTTGCACACTCACCAACGCCCGATTTAACTCATACCCCTTTCGTTCAGGATTCGCCAAATATGCCAGTTGTTCCTCCTCAATCATCTGTACATCCTGACGCACCAATCCATCCAATAACCCCTGTGCTGAACCGAATAAACTATCCTTAATCCACCGTCGAAACCAAATCGGTAACTTATGCAACCGCCAAAATGCATTTAGCGACGTGAAATGAATCAAATAAGCACGAGTTTTCCGCAAATTCACTGGACACAATAAACAGTAAATCTTAAAATCCTGTCCCAAACTTGACACCCAATGGGGATAAACATAACTCACATTCAACGGTTCCGGGTGCAAGCGGCGTAGCGCCGGAAAAAACAACTGAGAAATCGACCAAATTTTATCAATTTTATAATAACTTTTTGCCTGATAATGAGCATCCACCTGATGATCATCTTCATCGATATCCGCCAAAACCGGATCAGCCCAAGCTTGCCAATCCTGATGTAAATGCCCATGATACATATCCATTAAATTTTCAATTAGAAAGGAATAATGGGCATTACAGTCAATCGTGGAAACTGTGGCAATATAATTAAGATGCTCCCACTCTGGTATTCCCATCGGTTGTCGAATTTCCCCAGAGTTATCCCCTGGAAATAGCCAAATAAACCCATCCTTTTCCTGCACCGGATAGGTACGAATTTTACAAGTAGGCAATTTTTGATGCTCAGCTAAATAAGGAACAGATGCACAGTCTCCGGTTGGTTTAAACTGCCATCCGTGATAGACGCATTCCAACAAATCATCTTTAATTTTACCGTGACTTAATTTAACTTCTCGATGAGGACAACGGTTTTCTAGGGCATGAATTTGACCTGTACTATCTCGATAAAGAACAATCTCTTGATGCCAAAGGATTACTCCTAGGGGTTGAGATTTGACTTCATCACTACGGGCGACAACATACCAATGATTTAAATTAATATCGAGTTGGCGAATATCTAAATTTTTCATAATAAGTCATATTTAGTCGTAATTATAATTCAATTTGACAATACCCTATTGGCGTGACACAGCTAACATGGTGGAAGAGAGTTTATGGTTAAATCGGGCGCAAAGCTTTCATTGGTGTCAACTTAAATGTTGATCTGACCCCACCCTAACCCTCCCCTTATCAAGGGGAGGGAACAAGGAACTTGAATGGCTTTAGCGCACGTCGGGAGAGGGCGCACGTCGGTGCGCCCCTACAATATTTCTTCGCGATCAAAATTGGTTAACGCATGAGAACCAAAGGGACATAATACACCAGTTGAAGGAAAAGTCGGTGCAGTTGGAATAACAGGCGCAGACGTGGAAGGTAAATTTGTTTCACAAATCCCACCAATCCCTTTGATAATTTCACCCAATGACAAAATAAAAGCAGCCCCCGCATAACTTTTCAGCCTCGGGTTTTTCGCTTGGGCAATTAAAATCATACCCTGACGCGGATTCTGTGCAGGTAGCATCAGATAACGATAATTCTCTGTTTCCTGGAACCCAGCCAGATTTAATTCGGCTAAGGTTGTGGCAAACTGAGAATAGTCAAGAAAATAATTCAATTGCGCCAAATTTACGGCATTTAAATACTCTTGCACCTCAGCTTGCTGCGCCAAGGCTGCTGCTGTCTGCGGAATGTATGGAGGAGACTCCTGCGCCTTTACTGTTGGCGAGATTCCTGCGAATAAAGTAATCAGTCCTAATTTCGCGATCGCACCTCTAATCATAGCTTGTTCCTCTCCATTGGGGATAGGGGATTGGGATTAGGAAAGTTCGGGTTGGTGGGCATTGCCCACCCTACGGTGTATCAAAGGTTTCTGACAAATGACGAATGACAAATCATATCGAAAAAATCCCCTCTGGATTCACCGATAACAGCGATCGCCGTTGCAATCCTTCTCGGTGTATAATCCCATTAGCCGCCAGGAATCCACTACTCACCGCCCGTTCCATTAAGCCACAGGGAAAGGGCATTTTTACCCAGTCTCCGGCAAAGAAGAGATTCGCCACACCCGAATCCGTTTCTGGGCGTTTCTGATAACTACCTGGCGGATAACCGGAGAAGTTTTTCTGATTCACTAATTCTCGGTGTAACATCGTCGCCGTTTGCAATTGTGGCACTATTTCATAGATTTCCTGTTCAAAGGTAGTTAAGAGAACCTGCTGATTGGGAAACTCGTCTTCCTTATAACAATAAGCATGTAACTCTACCACACTTCCCCCAGTTTTTTCATGCCACTGAATATAATCATCTTGGATGCGGTGATACAGGGCAATACTATCGGTGAGACGATACCCAGAAAGGGAAGTAAAATTACTATGCTCCCAGGCAAAATCTTGATCAAACCAAAATCTGGCAACGGCAAAAGGATCAGCCACGGCTAATTTTTCCACCTGAGTTAATACCTGCTGATTCACATCCCCTTGTGCCAATTTAAACAGATGTTGTACACCGGGAACATCGGTGGCAAAGACATAATAATCTGCCTGAATGGTTTCTGTGGATATCTGGGGTGAATCCGGACTAGGAATTCCCACCAGTTGCACTTCATCCTCCTGGCGTTGCATCAGTTTAAACCGGGGTAAATCCCGTTTCGCAGGTCCGGCAATCACCTGTCCTTGGGAATTATAAACCGCCCCATGGCAAGGACAGAGAAACTGACCATCAGCTTGGGGTTGTACTGTACAGCCTTGATGGGTACAAGTCAGAGAAATGGCTTGGTTGTCTTCTGGAAATAAGGCAAACATGGCATCCCCTGCGCCGTAATAGTCAACGTTAGCTTCTATTTCATCGGTTACCTGATTTTGATTCCGCTTCACCCAAAACGGCACAGGGGTTTGAGCCGTTCCCTGCTGATAACTAAGAGAATGAATCTGTCCATCTTGCCAATTAATGTTACTCACCGTTGCTTCAGTGACAATTTTTCCCTGCTGATTTTGAATGGCTTGGGCAATTGGTTCAACCAAACTCCTACCCATATCTTGGCGCGTCCCATTAAACGCCAATCCTTCCGGATTGCCAAAAAAATAAAAATGGAAAAACTGCATTAATTCTCCCACACTTAACCGATCCGGTGCATTCAGACTGGATTTAGCAAAGGGTAAAAAATACAGATCATAAAGTCCTTGGGGAAACTCACCTTTTATCCAATCAGCCACCGATAATTGATCGAGGCGCTGAAAAGTATCGGGAATTTGGAAGCCACCAATTTCCCGGAAAACCTGCCAATGTTTCAGCTTCGTCAGATTAATCCCCCAACGCCAGCGATTTGAAGACGCGATCGCTAAATCTACCACATTCCAAGGAAACGCTGAACGGCTGGGGCGAAAGACTTCCGGCTGATACTGATTATCCCGGAAAACCACGGAATAAAATTCCAGGGAACGGAAATGATCCTGGATGTCCAACTGAGCCACCAAACGATTCAAATTATAGTAGTGAGGGAAAAAGCCATGGAACCCATGTTCCATCCGCAGGGATTGATCACCCACCTGAATCTGCCAGCTAGCAATCTTACCTCCCAATTGAGGCGATCGCTCTAATAAGGTTACATCAAAACCCCGTTGACTCAACTCATAAGCACAACTAAGCCCCGCCAATCCTGCACCCACAACTACCACAGACTTAGAGTTAGTCAGGTTTCGGGGCAAATCTAGGGTATCTAGCTGAATAATCGTCGGTTGAGGTTTTGCCCAGCGAGAATATCCGATGACACTACCCACCCCGGCGACGCCAATGAGTTTCAGGGCGGTGCGTCGGGAAAGGTAGAATCTGTTTAATTTATCATTGGTCATTGTTTAGGAAACAGGGAACAGAGAACAGGGAATGGGGCGGGCGCGAGTTGCATCTGGGTGAGGCAAGAAACAATAATAGTGAAACCCGCCCCGACAGAAAATTTAAATGAACTATTGGCATGAAACCGTAGCTGTAGCCCAGCGCATTTTAATTGAACTGGGGCGAAGACGCCGCAGTTTGGTGTTTTGGGGGATTTTCCCCATTTCCGTATTATTACTCAATGGTTATATTTTGGCAGAACGCGCCCAATTGTCGATGGCGCAAGCCTTTGAAAATGCCGCCCCCTCGACGTTGGCAGGTGCTGCTTTGTTTTTTAGCTGTCTGGGGGGTACGGTAGCGACGGTGGTGGGAGAACGGGAACAGCAAACCCGTGACATCCTCCGACGATGAATCAAAGATTACATCGTCGGCTTCCCAACCTCACAATTGGGCATTGCTCCCCTACGCCAGTTATCTAGGCACATAACCCCCGACACCTCGACTTGAGAGCCAATTTCTTGCTTCTCCAGAGTCCCTGGATACGTTTCTATTCCACGATTACAGATTTCTTGAGCAGCAGCCACATCACGATCTACTTCATAATGGCACTCAGGACAGTAATGAATTCGGTCTGAGAGTTCCTTTTTGACCGTGATTCGGCAATTCGGGCAAGTCTGAGAAGTTCCCCGATGGTCTACTTCTCCAACAAATACCCCTCGTTTGTTGCCAACAAACTTGAGGATAGAGCGAAACTGCCCAAACCCTGCATCAATCGTATGCTTACCTAAAAAGCCCTTTGCCATAGTGCGGAAATCAATGTCTTCAACAAAGATAGTATCCGCCATAGCACAGAGTTTATGGGCAAGCTTAAATTGATAATCCTTTCGCTTGAAAGCAATGTGGTTATGCTGTTTCTCTACCTTTCTCCTGGCTTGATCATAATTTTTAGAGCGCTTTTGTTTCTTTGCCAACCGACGTTGTAGCACTTTCAGCCGACGGTACTCGGTTTTGAAGAATTTGCGCCCAGGCTCAACAAAGCCGTCACTGGTTGCCAGGTAAGAGAGCAGTCCCACATCAACCCCAATAGCATGACCATGAGGGAAGGGTTTTGGAATCTCAATTTCTGAGTACAAAGTGATCACAACAAACAATCCCATTGCCTTTTTAACAACCCGTACTTGTTTAACTATA
The DNA here is from genome assembly GCF_046565525.1 of Coleofasciculus sp. NCBI lineage: Bacteria > Bacillati > Cyanobacteriota > Cyanophyceae > Coleofasciculales > Coleofasciculaceae > Coleofasciculus > Coleofasciculus sp. The sequence continues at coordinate 9,673 of NZ_JBKHUP010000075.1, forward strand.
AAGCCATCAGGAACAGGTCGATGCAAGTTAATTTCCACCTTCCCTAACTTCGGTAGTTGGATCTGCCAGCCTGTGATTGGGTTAGTCTTGAATTGCGGGAATAGCAGCGACTTCACTTGTCCCACTTTCTTGAAGCGAGGGAAACCATACCCTCTTTGTCTAAAGAAGTCCCAAGCATCATGCAACCTTCTGATGTTGGTTTGCAAAACTTGGGAAGGAACTGATTTGAGTCGCGGAAATTCCTGCTTAGCTTTAGGCAAATTGTTTTGTTGTTGGTGGTAACTGGGAAAGGGATAATTTGCACTCATAATGTACTCAGACTCCAAACTACACCTATCTATTGGACACTTTCTAGAAGCCATCCAATCCTTGAGTTCCCGCAATGCGTAGTTGTAGGACACCCGCAACGTTTCCAACCACTCATCGAGGAGTTGGGTTTGTTGTTGGTCGGGCTTGATTCGGTAGGTGTAGTTGAGAAGCATAATTAGATTCTACCACATCTATTTCAAGTGGTAAATGTCGAGTTCAGGGGTATCGAACCCCCTCAATTGACTTGAGGAGTGAAGGCATCCCAACGCTTGCGTCAGAGATTATGGCGTGGGACTTATAGCTCCTCAAACTCCTCATTAGTTAAACGTCTGTTCATCTCACCCTTAAGTGGCATATCCTACTTTCTAGGTAGGGCTTGCTTTCTTTTTGAGCTTAAGTTAACACCAATAACTGATGTGCGCCCTTTACCAACGTGCGCTTTTCCCTTTTCCCCGTTCCCCGTTCCCTGTTAAGAGTTCCCTCACCAATTAATCCAACTCCCGCCGCCCTTCCAACGCCCGTGCTAATGTCACCTCATCAGCATATTCCAAATCTCCACCCATGGGTAAACCAAAAGCAATTCGAGTCACCTTAGTAAATGGTTTCAACAGTTGACCAACATACAGCGTTGTCGTTTCCCCTTCCACACTCGGACTAATCGCTAAAATCACCTCTTGAATCTTATGCTGGCTAACGCGGCGCACCAGTTGTTCAACGTGCAATTGTTCTGGACCAATTCCATCCATGGGAGAAATCACCCCACCGAGAACATGATAATTTCCCCGATACTCCCGTGTTTTCTCCAACGCAATCACATCACGGGAATCCGCCACCACACAGAGAGTCGTTTTATCCCGATTCGGATTACGACAGATATCACAAACGGATTCAGCCGACAGGTGAAAGCAAACCTGACATAAGCCAATCTGCTTTTTTGCCTCAATTAAAGCCTGCGCCAGGGCTTTGACTTCATCCTCTGAGCGCTTAATAATATGTAATGCCAATCGTTGAGCAGTCTTGGGACCCACTCCAGGTAAGCGTTGTAGTTGCTCGATCAGTCGAGCTAGGGGGCGTGTGTAAACCGTGGTTTTTCTCCCAGTCTGTGCGTTTACCTTACCTATAGTAAGCTTTCAAGTTGAGAAAAGGATGGGGAATGGGGGGAGTCGAGTTGTGCAATTTGCGGTTAAATAAGTACAGTCCCCAGCGAATCAGCAAATTTGACTCAATTCGCGGCAAAGTAAGTTAACCTCTGTAAAGAGTGCGATCGCGCATGATGGAACCGTCTCTCACTCAATTCGGTACTCAGATGTCCAACCTGACGGGCGTCCGGGCTATTATGAAAGATATTATTGAAACGTTACGAGCAGGTCAGGGACAGGATTTTATTAATCTCAGTGCGGGAAATCCGGTGATTTTGCCGGAGGTGGAACAACTGTGGCGAGACTGTACCGCCCAACTCTTGGCAAGTCCCGAATACGGTGAAGTGGTTTGCCGCTATGGGTCATCTCAAGGATACCAGCCATTGATTGACGCGATCGCACGGGATTTCAATCAGCGTTATGGGTTAAGCCTAACTGAACGTAATATCTTAATTACTCCCGGTTCTCAATCCATTTACTTCTATGGGGCGAATGCCTTTGGCGGTTATACCCAAGCCGGTGAGTTAAAACAAATTGTTCTCCCCCTGAGTCCCGATTATACCGGGTATGGCGGCGTCAGCTTAACCCCAGAAGCGGTAATTGCTTACAAACCCAGCCTGGATATTGATGAAGCGGCGCATCGCTATAAATATCGTCCCGACTTCAGCCAATTGAAAATTAACCAAACGACAGGATGTGTAATATTTTCTCGTCCCTGTAATCCCACAGGTAATGTTCTCAGTGATAACGAAGTGCGAAAAATTGCCGAACTCGCCGCACCTGATCATGTGCCGGTGTTCATTGACTCGGCGTATGCGCCGCCATTTCCGGCATTAAATTTCACCGAAATGACACCAATTTTTGGTGATAATATTATCCATTGCCTGAGTTTATCCAAAGCCGGATTACCCGGAGAACGGATTGGCGTCGCTATTGGTGATCCGAACCTGATTGGTATCTTGGAATCTTTCCAGACGAATCTGTGCATCCATTCCTCCCGCTACGGACAAGCGATCGCAGCACGGGCGATTAATTCTGGCGCATTGGCTGAGATTTCTGTTAATGTGATTCGTCCTTATTATCAACACAAGTTTGCCGTCTTAGAAACAGCGCTGAACCAATTTATGCCCAAGGAGTTACCTTGGTTTTTACATCGAGGTGAAGGCGCGATTTTTGCCTGGTTGTGGTTAAAAGATTTACCGATAACCGATTGGGACTTTTATCAACACTTAAAGCAGGTGGGGGTAATCGTCGTTCCCGGAAATACCTTTTTTCCTGGATTACGGGAAGAGTGGGAACACAAGCATCAGTGCATTCGGATTAGTCTCACCGCCAGCGATCGCGAATTAGAAACCGCCATGCAACGGTTAGTTCAAGTGACACAAAAGGTGTATCAGCAAGCCGTGGTGGATGTTTAAGGCTCGTTCCTAGGCTTTGCCTGGGAATGCTCTTGGGGAGGCTCTGCCTCCTTTGAATAACCCCGTAACCCTGACCACTATACCATGAAACTAAGCAAACGTCGCATCGGTTTAGAACAAGAATTTTTCCTCGTAGACGAAGCGGGGATGTTTTCCAATCGTGCGGATGAATTCTTACAGAATTGTCGTCAAGAAGCCGAAGCCATTGGTCTGAATCCAGATTATTTTATGCCAGAGTGGGTGAAGGGAATAATAGAAATTAATACCCCTCCTGCCCATACTCCCACAGAATTAGCAACAGCCTATATAAAGAATTTACAACTGGTATTACAGGTGGGGCAAAAGATGCATCTGCGGCTTTATCCCCTATCCAGCTATCCGTTACATTTAATTCCCGTCATTCGAGATAAATTAAGCTATCATGTCCAGGTTCGCACCGTTGGCTATGACCGATTTTTGAATGCCGGTAAATGTACGGGGACACATTTACATTTAGAAGTACCGCCAGGAGTTATTGATTCCCGCGTCGGTGTTTCTTACAACAGCAGCGCCGCCGAACGCGAGGAACTAATTAATATTTATAATTTAGCCACAGCATTAGATTCCGCACTCATTGCCTTGGGACGCGCCTGTCCCTTTTATGAAGGAGAAGCTACGGGGCTTGCCTATCACATTGTCCGCTATCGTGGGAGTGACCGATTTGGCTGGGAAGGGGTTTACACTAACTTACAATCTGTCGGCGGTTTAATGCCTTATGCGGATTCTGTGGAACGTTTAGTTGAGTTGCAATTTGAACGCTATTATGCATGGCTAGCCGCGATGGATCAGGCTGGAGTTGAGCGAAATTTGTTTACTGAGGGCGGCGGAAATTTACTAAAAGCGGGTTGGAATCCGGTTCGGCTTAATGCATTAGGAACAGTGGAACTAAGGGGAATTGATAGTAACTATCCAGACGTGATTTTGACAATTATCAGATTAGTTTACAATGCAGCTCGGCGAGTTAGACAGGAAGGAATAATAGTTAGACCTGCTCAAGGCGTTCATACCTTTGAGTTACGAGGGGATTGGCTATTTGTGCCAGATTTTGACTATCTTAATGGGGAATTGTTATTTGCCGCTGTGACGGAGGGGGTGAAGAGTTCTAAGGTTACGGCTTATCTGGATTCTATTTTAGAGTTTGCCATTCAAGATGGCAGTGAGGGAATTAATTACCTGGAAAAGTTGAAATCAGATTGGGGTGAATATCAAACAACAGAAGCAGAAATTTTGCAACAATTTGCCCCCGCAGGCGCTCAACTAGAAAAGGAGGAAGGGTTGCGGCTGGTGCGCGAAGCTTGCGATGAGTTAGAAGCACAGGTTGCATCTTTTTCGCAAAAGTATTCTGTTTAGGTCAAATCTGGTTCAGGTTTAATTATAATTGGGGTAAAAATTAATGAAGACTGAGCCAGTTCGCCAAAGTTTTGAAAATACAGCGATTTTGCTAAATATCTAGCGGAAGATATTCCGGCATCCGTTGAAAACTAATTAAAATGGGGAAAGAAAGCTTTTGAGGAGGCGATTGAAATCGCTGCTACACAAACAAAGTCCGCCTGCGCGGACTAGGTTATAACGGGGGTAGCTAACCCGGATTTGGTATTTGATATCGGCTGTACTATTCTCCTTATAAGAAATAACGGATCAGTTTCGCGGCGTGAATTACTGAGCTCAAAGTGGGTGTGACACTCCTGATTCCCAAAAGTAATGATGAGAGTAGTAGATGTAGCCAAGTGTCTTGAGAATTGTCATGAAAACTGCCACATTAGAACGTTCAAAGGGACGCTTAAGTTCAGCATTAAACCCGATAAAGCGGTTAACCAAAGGAGACTTCACGCAGCGGTTTGGTCGTTTCCTCCTCTGTCGGAGAATATATAGTCTTCTCCAAGCTAGGCGACAGCGCCTAAATCCCGATTTCTATAAAAAACGCCTGAAGATTGCTTCCGATTCAATGTTTGACGGTGTTTCCCTAGATAGATGTGTCCAACAACTCCGTCATGAAGGAGTAGGATTTGGTCTGCATTTATCGCCGTCAATGGTAAAAGAAATCTATCAATATGCCATTCAAACACCTTGTATTGAACCTGAGTCTGACGACGAGTTTTTCATCGAAGAGGTAATTAGAAATGGTCGCAGGCGAGGTGAGCATCCAGTGCTGCGTGCCTTGGTGCGTGATGCAATGGATTGCGAAGCCATTCAAAAAATTACCCAAGATCCTCTGCTGTTGCAAATCGTTAAGGACTATCTGGGGTATTGGCCCAACCAAATTACCCAGCATCTGACTTGGAGTTTAGTTTCAGCTCTGAGAGAACCGGAAATTAGACAGAGTTATCCACCCACTAATTTTCACTATGATATCGCTGGGTACAACTTTATGACCGCCTATTTTTATATCACCGATGTGAATGCTGATTCTGGCGCTCACGTTATGATCAAAGGCTCTCATCAGAAAAAGCCACTTTACATGACCTTTTCTGCGGGTCGTCAGTCGGACAAGGCTGTGCTTAATTATTACGGGCAAGACAATAAACTGATCATTGAAGGAGAAAGTGGATTTGGTTTTGTTCAAGATCCTTCCTGCATTCACCGAGTCATTTCTCCAGTTAAAGCAGATAGACTACTGCTGCAAATCCGGTATTCTTAGACCCTATCAAACAAAAACCATGTATTTAGATTACAGAATCTCATTCCTCTAAAGCGTCTGGCTCAGTCAAAGCAGCTTGCCACCAACTTAGTAAAGGATGGTTTTTAGGCGGTAAATATCGTCCCTTGACCCGAATTGCTTTGAGTGCATCTCGTAATATTGAAGCATCAAGAGCGACTTTCTCTGACCAATGCTTAATTATCTCTGGAGTTGATATAATTTGAAGCTGCGAGATCTCCCGTTGAATAAACGAGATTGCTCTCTTATCGTCAGTTACTATTGCCCATCCTCGGTGAGACGCGATCGCACAGCAGGCAGATTCTCCATCATCGCCCAGTTCAAAAACATAGTTGACAAATGATGTCTCCTCTGGTTCTGATTTAAAGTCCACCACAATCAGTACACCCTGGGCAATGGCAGCCTCGAACTGAGTCGCTCCCTCGTTCTCTTCATTCTCAAGGCGTTGCAGTGTATTCAATTCCCGCTCTAGCACAACCTGGGGAACTGCAACTTGAGCCGGAATAGCCTGCAAAATTTCCAAAAGATGACCTGATGCACTAAAGTTTAAAATGCAGCAGGCGTCAAGAAGAATGTGGGAGTGAACAATTTGCATAAGTTGATCTAACCTTCCATCATTCCTGCCCTTGGCGTAAATCTAAATCAGTCGCTTCTTCCAATATTCCACTGGAATACTCTCGCAATACTTCTGCAAGGTGACGAGCTTCAAGGCGATCAACATGAAGAAAATCAGCGAAGCGCCCTTCAGTAATCAACCCCTGATCAAATGCTTCAATGGCAAGATGTTGGTAATGGACTGGCATCCTATCAGTACGTTGGGGGATTTCTTCTAAGCCAAGTTCCTCCTGTACTTTTCTGACTTTCAATCCGCGATCGCTTAATCGATCCCATGTTCCAGATGGCAGCAGTTCCATCTCCTCTAACCGATAAATCAGCGCTTGCACAGATACGCCGTAGTAATGAGCTAAAGTAAATAAATTGGTTGGAGTGAACTTACCATTGGCGCGGTACATATCGTTAAATCGTTTAAGTAAGCCACTTGTCGGCATCAGGAAATATTTGGGGAAGGCTTCGGCGAGTCGTTCACTTTCTGGCATTCTCTTGTACTGTCCCTCAAAGTCAAGTACAGGCTTGCGTCGATGAGCAAGAAAATGAAGATATCCGTGAGCTAATGACCAACGTCGCCGTTCTTCGGGGTGATGAGCATTAATTGCCATACAGCCACCCCGTTGCTCGTCGTAACTATAGATTTCTGAGTATTTTGGTGGCATCTTTAAGTAAAAGATGCGGAGTCCTACACTCTGCTCTAAGATGTCTCGAAGCAGAGGAATGGGCCCATCTCCAAGACCGAGGCGTTGGCGTTCTTCAACAGCAATACTCTCCGCCGCCCGCTCTATTGGCATACCACTCAGATGGTATTCACGAGGATAGTTTCGCGGGAGTGGTGCATCCATAATCTCTTCAAGCTCCAGATAATTCTGGCACAACTCCTCTAGGAGTCGAATGACAGGTTCAATCTGCGACTCTTCCACTTCATTCCGTCGGTAGGCGGCTCGGAATTGAACCTCGAACGGTTGCGCCACTGGAGGTTGGCGCACAAAGTCGCTGACAGCTCGTCCGTAAGCACGGGCAAGTTTGATCAGTTCATTGGGCTGAAGACGGCGCTCTCCTTTCTCAATCGCAACCATAGTGGTACGCGCTGCATTGATGACGTTAGCTGCATCCGCTTGGGTCATGCCACATTGATTACGTGCTTGTTGAAGGAGTTCCCCCAATCTGTGGGTATCGATTTTGTCAAGGATGTTGTTCGTCATGGCAAGAGTCCCTCAACGTTGTGGAGTGACAGATTTGACATTGTTAGATCATTAATCTAACAATGTCAATCATTAAGTTGCATTTTTGGCTTCTAATGTCAGGTTAGGGCGGTGGCAATTAACGGCGGATAAACCCATGAGCGCGATCGCTCTTTCAATGCATTCACAATATAATGATTTGCAGCAAGACCCTTACTTGAGTCGGAGAAAGTAGCAGAGATATGAGTGAGCAATAATGGCAGAAGACGAGTCTATCTCCGATCCATTTTGGGAAAATCTTCTCGAAGGATATACTGAAGCCGAAGCCGCAGAAATTCAACAGTATTTGAATGAGTGGGATGCTTCTACCTATATCAGTGTAGCTCAGAGTATCTTAGACCACGCTGCTAGAAAAGGTATTGAACCGTTGAAATATCTCCGGAAAGCCCATAATTTTAATAAGAAAGGAGCCATTAGGATTCCGAAAATAGGCTATCGTTGGGATGCTTCAGCCGTATATCGCAAAGGAAATGAATATTTGATTGTTAGACCTGACAAATTTGGTACTGAAAAAATTGTAACCTATGGAGTTAACGATGAGTGAAGCTGTTTTAAATGATAAAGAAGCAACTAAAAATCATATTGTACATTTGTTAGATGAGCTAAAAATAGTCTATCAAAATACTCAAAGAGATCGAAAAAAAATTGTGGCTAATTTTCGTCCATCTAATGAAGAGTTTTCCCTGTTAGAGGAAATTGAACTGTTAACGGTCACTCTTCGGGGTTATGCCAATCAAATTCAGGTGCAAGGGTGGATTACAAATGAAACCAAGGCAATTGAGCAATTGCGAGAAATGAGAGTTTTTAGGATACCTGTTATCGTCCAGTTTTACTTTGGTAGTAATGGTAAGTATGAGCAAATGAAGGGTTATATTATAATGTTGGATTACTTGCGTTTACTGATGTTGGAATATCTACAGTATGAGCATGTCAATTAACCGCCTTTGATTTAATTAAGGATAAAATCAGAAAAAACGTTAATTCTGGGGATTGGGTGAAATATGGGTAGAGGCGTTTGCCGTTGGTGTCAACAGTTAATTTCCCATATTTCACCCCTACGAGGAAAAAATTTGTTGCAGGGATTCTCGCATAATTTCAACAGGTGGTGTTTGTTTTAACCAAATTTCTAAGGCGGCTGCACCTTGTTGCACTAACATTTCTAAGCCGTCAATGGGAATCGCGCCTTGTTGTTTAGCTTGTCGCAAAAACTTTGTGGGATTTGGGGTGTAAATTAAATCATACGCGATCGCGCCCTTGGGCAATCCCTGGATTATTTCTTCATCCACAGGGGATTGATCGATATGAGGAGACATCCCCACAGGCGTTGTATTCACCAGTAAATCGGCTTGTTGTAGTAATTGTGCCATTTCCTCCCAGGGATAAGCCTGTAGAATCTTAGACAAGGGAGTATCTGCCCAACTTTGCTGAAACTGACTTAACTTATAGGGATTACGACCCACAACCCAAATCTCAGGACAACCCAACTGCATACAACCCACGACAACAGCGCGTGCTGCACCGCCATAGCCTAATACTACCGCCTTGGTTTGATGCCAATCTCGCTTATATTGATTCAGGGGTGCGATAAACCCTAAGACATCTGTATTCGTCCCACTCCACCCTTTATCAGTACGCCAAACGGTGTTCACCGCACCCACGAGTTGGGCGATATCGGATACCTCCGATAACAGGGGGATAATGGCTTGCTTATGAGGAATCGTGATATTAAAGCCTTGCAAACCCATCGCCGCAAACCCCGCCACGGCGACATCTAAATCCTCCGGTTTAACAGGTAGAGGGAGATAGACATAATCCACACCCAACTGTGCGATCGCGCAATTGTGCATAATTGGTGATAGAGAATGCTCCACCGGATGACCAATTACGCCCAAGAGTTTAGTTGTCCCTGTAATCTGTTGCATTCTGTTATTTTATCAGCCCCTGATCTACTGCGAAAATTTATTATCTTTAGTTAACATTAATTGCCCCCATTTAAAAAAGCTTGATAATCGCCCCCCAATGCTTCTACAATGGTGCGAGTATTAGTAATCAGCATTTTGACATAAGTATCCGCTTCACTTCCGGGTGCGCCGAGGGAATCAGAATAAAGTTCGGATGGTGGTAATTTGACTCCCGCTTCTGCTGCAACCGTTTTAATCAGGGCGGAGTTAATCGTGGTTTCGGCAAAAATAGCGGGAACGCCTGCTTCTTTTACCGCATCGGATAGGGTTTTCACGGTTTGGGCGCTGGGTTGTTCTTCGGTGCTAATACCAATCAGAGTACCAATTACTTCTAATCCATAGGCTTGAGCATAATATTGAAAGGCGTCATGGGTGGTTACAAGTTTACGCTGATTAGCAGGTATGGTTTGAATCTGTTGAGTAATCCACGTATCAACCCGTTCCAATTCAGCCGTGAGTTTGGCGGCGTTGGCGGTAAATTTGTCTTTGTCTTCCGGTGAAAGTTCAATTAAGCGATCGCGTATCGCATTAACCATTTTAATCCCATGATCTGCATCTCCCCAAACATGAGGATCGGGTTCCTTTTTTCCCTGATACTCAAAATCTAATGGCGTTACAACTTCCCCAACAGCAAAGGTTTTGGCATTTACCCCCGCCGACTGCATAAGTTTAATCAGTCCCGGTTCTAAGTTATAACCGTTGTAGAGAATTAGATCCGCTTGTTCTAAGGCAATTGTATCAGCGGGTACGGGTTCGTAAATGTGAGGATCAGCACCGGGTTCGAGGATTCCAGTTAGTTCAATCTCATCTCCCCCGACTTGTTCTGTCCAGTCGGCGATAATGGTACTTGTGGCGACAACGTTAGGTTTGTCCTCTGCATCGGTTCCTGAAAGATTTGGATTTGTCGCCTCACAGCCACTGATCCAAAGTCCCAGAATCACCCCAGCTAATTTAAGTATGCCACGGTTGTAGGTTGGGTTTCGTTCCTCAACCCAACTAACGTTATCAGTCGAACCCGCCCCTACATCTGTACACCCCTGCACCCTTGCACCTCTGCATCCCTGCAACTGAGTTCTACCCTGCGAGTGAGTAATTACGTTCATTTAGTTTATATATTGATTCTCATATTGTTTTCATTTTTGAGGATACAATATTTTCATAATTGTTTCATTTTTTAAAATCTCTCTGGTTTGATCATGTCAATGGTTATCTTGAATAGCAACAACCACAACCCCCAGCGCGATCGCGCCATCGTCCGCCAGGAACCCCTGAGGATTGGACACCTTAGCGTGCAGTACCGCCTCGTCGAAGCGCTAAAGGATATCACCTGTCAGATTCAACCGGGGCGACTGACAGGGATTATTGGTCCCAATGGCGCGGGAAAAAGTACGCTGATGAAAGCGATGCTGGGGTTAGTTCAGACAAGCTGTGGTACAGCGATGTATCAGGGGAAACCCATGATGGATCAATTAGACAGAGTAGCTTATGTACCCCAGCGATCGCAGATTGATTGGACCTACCCCGCAACGGTGTGGGATGTGGTATTAATGGGGCGGATACGCAAGACGGGATGGTTTCGGCGTTTCTCCAGCGTATCCCGACGCATCGCCGCCCAATCGTTAGCGCGGGTGGGTATGAGTGAATTTCGCGATCGCCCCATCGGTCAATTATCGGGGGGACAGCAGCAGCGCGTCTTTCTCGCCAAGGCGTTAGCTGAACAAGCCGATATTTTCTGTTTTGACGAACCCATGGCGGGAATCGATAAAAAAACCGAAGCCGTTATTTTTGAGATTCTCCACGAGTTAGCCGATTCCGGGAAAACCGTGTTAGTGGTTCATCATGATTTAGGGGAAGCGATTACAAATTTTGATGATTTAATTTTATTGAATCGGGAATTAATTGCCTCAGGTTCCCGCCACCAGGTAATGCAGGCAAATAACCTACAACATGCTTATGGGGGTCAAGTCGTATTTTTCTCAGACGCTGCTTAATGTTTGAAGTCTGTAGGGGCGGGTTTCACCATTATTATTACTGTTTCACCCATAAGTAACTCGCGCCCGCCCCGACCATTTTACGAATGACATAAACAAATGACAAATCATGCTTGACCTTTTAATTGAACCTTTGCAATACAGCTTTATGCAGCGATCGCTAATGACAGCCGTCTTAGTGGGAATCGTCTGCGCCTCGGTGGGAAGTTACCTCATGGTACAACGCCTCGCCTTACTCGGTGACGCGATTAGTCATTCTGTGTTACCGGGATTAGCGATCGCCTATATCGTGGGCGTGGATATCTTTCTAGGGGCGTTTTTGGCAGGTATTGTCAGTACAATCGTGATTACCTGGATCAGGACGCGATCGCAGATTAAAGAAGATGCGGCGATGGGAATTGTCTTTTCCGCCTTCTTTGCCCTCGGTATTACTTTAATCACAGTTATTCAAAAAGACAATAAGATTGACCTAAATCACTTTTTATTTGGTAATATCCTCAGTGTTACGGGAAAGGAAGTGATTAATACAGCGATTATTACCGCTATTGTCCTAGCCATTGTTTTATTGCTGTATAAAGAATTGATGTTTTATACCTTTGACCCTGTGGGTGCAAAAGCGGCGGGATTACCAACAAACTTGCTCAACTTTGGTTTAATGATTTTGATTGCCCTAACAATTGTAGCCAGTCTCAAAGCGGTTGGGGTAATTTTGGTCTTAGCCATGCTAATTACACCAGGGGCGACGGCTTATTTATTGGTGACAAGGTTACACCAGATGATGCTTTTAGGTTCAGGAATTGGCGTAGTTGCCAGTATCAGTGGTATGTATTTGAGCTATTTTTTCAACTTACCGTCAGGTCCTGCTATTGTATTAGTCACGTTTGGATTTTTTATGCTGGCGTTTTTATTTAGTCCGAGTCAGGGAGTTTTGACCCATCCAAGAGTTCAGTCTAATCAGTCACAGATTTGGCGGGAAATTAAGGGATTATGGCGATGAAATGAGTCACGCTCCAGTCATACCAAATCCGGGGAACGCTATCCCTGTTATAACCCAGTCCGCGCAGGCGGACTTTGTTTGTGTAGCAGCGATTTCAATCGCCTCCTCTTGCATGGGGTGATCAAGGCGGATTTGGTATCAGCCCTCAACTAAAGTTGGGGCTAAAAGCTTAAACCCGTTTAAACGGGTTCAAATACTTCACTAAATCAGGAACTCGCCACTGTCTTAAACAATGGCACTGAAAAGCGTGTATTTTCGGATCGACGAAACCTTGATATACCGTAGTACATCGGCAAGGTTAAAATTGTGGGTAAAATTTTTCTGGATAGCTACTCTCATAAGGGTTTGGCGAAAATACTTGACCAACGTTTTAACCTTGCCAGTGTAGTAGGGTGGGCAATGCCCACCAGAATACGAGGAGCGTGCCATTCATCTTAAGATAGGAATAACAAGTTTGTAGTCAGGGAACCTTAGCCCTTACATTTCCCATTGAGGAGAATGAAATGACCTTTGCCGAATCCCGTAGTGACACCGTTCCAGTTCAGCTTCCCAATGGGGCGATCGCGAAATTTGAGGTGACAACGACAGGGCGAGAAGATGTCAGCTTTGACGCCAAGCAGTTTCAGCCCGTGGCTGATGCGATCGAGGGGGTGGTGCAGATGATCGCCGCACCCCTGAAAAAAGCGAAACCCAAGAAGGCGACGGTAAAATTTGGCATGGAAATGGCGATCGAGGCTGGACAATTGACGGCGGTGATTGTCAAAGGATCGGGTAAAGCGAATCTGGAAATCACGTTGGAATGGGAAGCTCAACCTAAACCGTAAACCATGAGTCTGCTAGAGATAGAGAATCTGTTGCAACAATGCACGGTGAAGCTCTCCCTTCCCGGAGGTTGGGGGACAGGCTTTTTTGTGGCTCCAGAATGGATTCTCACCTGCGCTCATGTGGTGAAAATGGCAGAGGGTGAACTGATTCAGGTACGCTGGCAGATGCAGGAGAAGTGGTCACAGGCGGTGGTAGAGGAATTGCTCGCTGATCCTTATGATTTAGCGCTGTTGCGGGTGACGCTTCCTACTGATGCCAATCCGCCTTGTGTGTATTTGGATGGGGAGATTAAATCCCGCGATCCGCTCCATCTGTTTGGCTATCCTGATCAAGAGTTTGACAATGGTTCTCCGGCAACGTTTAACTGTGAAGGCTTAACCGGAGATGAGCCAGGATTAATTAAGTTTAAATTGGGACAGGTGCGACCAGGGATGAGTGGCGCACCGTTGCTGAATCAGCGAACAGGTAAGGTTTGTGGGATTGTTAAGTTTACCCGCGATCGCTCGTTTGATTTGGGCGGTGGCGCTGTACCAACTACGGCGATTTTGGAACAGTTGCCCCAATTGCGAGAGTTTCAGAGGGAGTTTCATCAACAGGATCGCCGCTGGCGGGATTTAGTTCTAAAGCAGACTGAAATCGATTTTCAGCCCTATTTAACGGCAATTACCACTAAGTATGAGAAGTGGTGGCAGCTTTACACATTAACCGATGCCGAAAGCAAACAACGGCAATCTCAGGACGTGACACCGATTTTTGACTTTGGGTTGATCGTGCAGAGGGTGAAAAAGGAGGAGCGAGAACAGCCACAGGAAAAGAAGGTTGAGCGGTTCTCGGTGCTGGAAGGGCTTCGCAAGTATGCCCAGGAGCAGGTTTTGTTAGTTGGGCGTCCCGGATCAGGAAAGTCTACGGCGTTAGCACGGTTACTCTTGGAAGAGGCGACGACTCAGAAATCAGAGTTTTTGAACAACTCCGACTTCTCACTCTGCACTCAGGAAGCCCTCACCCCCAGCCCCTCTCCCAATTCTGGGAGAGGGGAGTCAACCCGAATTCCGGTGTTGGTGGAACTGCGTTACTGGCAAGGTTCAATCACCCAATTAATTCTCAATGCCTTTACTCGCCATGAACTCCCCTTAACGGCGGCACAACTGGAAACCGTGTTGTCATACTCCCTCATCCTTTTTGATGGGGTGAATGAGTTACCGTCAGAGGAAGCGCGATCGCAGCTTTCGGATTTTCGCCGCAACCATCCCAAAGTGCCAATGATCTTCACCACACGGGATTTGAGCCTGGGGGGAGATTTAGGGATTGAGCAGAAATTGGAAATGCAGCCGCTCACCCCAGAGCAAATGCAGGCGTTTATCCGTGCCTACTTGCCAGAACAAGCCGAGGAAATGCTGCGCCAACTGGGTGAGCGCTTGCGAGAGTTTGGGCAAACCCCTTTACTGCTGTGGATGTTGTGTGACTTGTTTGGGGAGACTCAGACAATTCCAGAGAATTTGGGGTTGGTGTTTCGGTTATTTACTCAGGGGTATGAGCGCAACCTGAAACAGGATGTGGTGATTGAGAGCGATCGCGACTGGTGGAAATCGGTGCTGCAACAGTTGGCGTGGGTAAAAATGCTTTTAGGAGCATCCTCGCTATCCAAGAGAACTGCAAGTTCTATAACTACGAAATTTGGCAGGAAACCCTATCTAGGGGATGACGAGGTGACGGGGTGATGGGGATACGTTAGGACATTCCCCTGTTGCCTTTTCACCCAGAAACACGACATTTCAACTTCTGATACCAAATCCGGGTTAGCCACCCCCTTTATAATCTAGTCCGCGCAGGCGGACTTTGTTTGTGTAGCTGCGACTTCCTCCTCGCCAGGGCAAAAAGGGGGTTTCTTTTATTCTGTCCACCTAATTAATAGGGCATGGCAATGCCATGCCCCTACAACGAATTGATGCGGTAGGGGCACGATATTATCGTGCCCTGATCTAGCGCCCCGACTGTGCTTTACGGAACAGCTTATTTCCGCTATCCAACTGGATTCAAGAGTTGCTGCAAATCTAACATAAAAATTGTGGTCGTAACCTCCTCATCAGAGATAATTGCGGCATGACTAACCATCTGCAACTGACGGTTAGATTGAGGTAATTGGTGGATCATATCCCGGCTTAATTCAACTAAATTTGGCGGTTCATCGACGATAATGCCACAGAGTTCCCTAGCTAGAGGACGGGTAATCACTAAAAATGATTGGCGATCGGGTACAGTAGAGACCAAAGATGGACTGTCTCTATCAGCATTTAACTGCTGATGCAAATCCACGATCCGAATCGTATGATTCCCGATTTGAACTAATCCCATGGCATTCCAGCCACTGGCAGTTGGTGGAGTGTTGATTACTTTTAACACATTATCCATTGGCAGTGACATGAGACAGTCGCTAATCTTAAATACGATATATTTCTCTAATTCATGGTTCATGGTTCATAGTTCATAGTTGATTTACAAAACTCAAACCTTGATCAGTTTCTGCACTGTCTCTAATAACTGAGGTTCAATGAAGGGCTTGGTGATATAGTCAGTAGCCCCTAATTCATTAGCAATTAAACGGTGCTTTTCGCTATTGCGAGAGGTCAAAATTACCACAGGAATTAGGGATAATTCCGGCTCTTGTTGGCGATACTTGAGAAACTCAAACCCATTCATTCTGGGCATTTCAATGTCGCATATAACTAATTGAATCTGCCGATGATTTTGCAGTTTCTCAATGGCTTCATACCCATCCTTTGCTTGCAATATCTGATAGCCAGCCTTTTGTAACGTAAACGTTAACGTTTGGCGCACTGTCATCGAATCATCGACAACAAGAACAAATTGTTGCGATCGCGTTGAAACCGAGGGTGCGGGTTCAGACGCCGCCGGTAACGCCGCAGGGCGCGAAGGCGATAATTGCCACTGGGGGCGATCGGATGACAGCGACGTTGAACCCGTTAATGCAACCATTGATGATTTAAAATCAGAGGCAAACTCTGGCGGGGATGTCACCGTCTGCTGATCGGCAATAGACTGCATTAATATTGTCCCATCCAGCACCAGTGCTAACCCACCATCAGCTAGAATACAGCCGCCATATACATAAGGGGGAGGCGTAATCATCGATCCTAGGGGACGAATCACTAATTCCTGTTCACCAACAAGTTGGTTGACTTCCAAGCCGAATAGCCGATTCTGACAACGGATCAAAATAACTGGCATTTTTGGACTTGACTCAACCCAGGGGGGTTGGTGGGGAAAAACTAACGCTTTCGGGTTGGGTGTATAGTAATTTAAAATGTTCGCCAAGGAAAAAATTGGGATCAGTTGTTCATCCTTTCCTGTACCCCATCGCAGCACTTTTCCCTCTTCCCAGCAGCGCAGTCGTTCCGGTGGCGGGATAATGATTTGTTCAATCGCATCAGAAAGTAAAGCATATTTTTGACCTTCCGCTTCAATCAAGAGTAGCTTGGCGATTGTCAAACTCAGGGGTATTTGCAGTCTAAAGGTTGTTCCGTGATAGGGTTGGGAATAGACTATCACTGAACCTTGTAGCGCTTCCACTTGGGAACGCACTACATCCATCCCAATTCCGCGTCCAGACAAATCACTTAACTCCGAAGCGGTGGAAAAACCGGGTTCAAAGAGAAACTCTGTCAGTTGTGCTGGCGTCAAATGTCTTGCTTTTTCCGCGTTGATCAAGTGCTGATCAACTGCCCGTTGGCGAATCTTCTCAAAATTTAGTCCTTGCCCATCATCCCGAACTTCAATCACTAAATATCGATTCTGGTGATGGGCATCAATTTCAATTAAACCATGACTGGATTTGCCCGATTGTTGGCGAACCGTTGGTGACTCAATCCCATGGTCAAAAGCATTACGAATTAGGTGTAGTAAGGGGTCATAGAGTTTCTGCACGACCACTTTATCCACCAAAACCTCTGTGCCATGCAGTTTAAGTTCGACTAATTTATCATGAGTTACTTGCAACTGTTGCAGAACTCGAGGAAAACGTTTAAATAATGTCCCCAAAGGCAACAGTCGCGCCTGCATCAGCGTGTCGCGAGTACTGGTTAGTAGCCGCCGTTGTTTGTCTAAGGTTTGATTGAATTGATTGGTAAACAGTTCAATCGACTCCGTTGCTTCAGTCAGTTGGGCTGTATCTTCAATTAGAGACTGGATTAAAAGCTGGGGTTCATTATAGCTATCCAGTTCTAAAGGATCAAATTGATTCGGAATTTTAAACTGATTGTTTTGCCAGGAAAATAGCTGCTTTTCTTTGCTCCCTTCTCGATTTTTTATCCACCACTTGCTAGTCCGTTGTTGTTGCGTTCGATGCAATTGACGGTCATGCCAATCTTGCAATTGATCCAACAGTTGTTGATGTTGTTGCAGGCGATTTAGCACCGAATGAACCGCCGTTTGCAGTTGCTCATTCTGTAGGGATTGGCGGTTTTGGTGGGTTAAGAGTTCGCCAACCGAGTAATTTAAATGTTCTAAATGATCAATATTGACTCGTACTGTTTGCGGCTGAGTTTCCGGAACAGAGTCTTTTTGCGCCCTAGAGGAGGGTAAAACATAATCGGTTAACGGTTCTGTCTCTTCAACTGGAAGATTTGGCAAAGATTCTGGCGTTAAATCCTCTAAATTCTCCGATTGAGTATTGAACACTGGAAACGCTTCCGCCTCAGATTCTGGCTCAGCATTATCGTCGATCGCGGATTCTGAAATCGATACGTTCCCCCATATAGCATCTAATAATCCAGTCGAGTCTTGTTCCTCAAATCCTTCCTCCTCACTTTCATTATCAATGTGAGACTCATCCTCACCCAGATCCATATCTAGTAAAGGCGTAATATCTGCATTTCCCAGTTGAAACTCGGCTGGATCGGTGATCAGGTTCTCCAGAAAACTCTCATTTGTATGAGCTAAATGAGCCGCATCAGCACCAAACGCGATCGCAACATCCGGAGTAAAGTTGGTCACATCTAGGGAAATCCCAAATTCCTCATCAAAATTACTCGGATTCGCGATAGTCTCCGCTTCCTCGGTTTCCGAGACGTAGCCTACTACATTTCTATATACGTCTTCTTCCTGATCGCTCTCCAGCCAACCCGCCAATTCTTGCAGCGATTGAGACGGTTGACCCCCTTGAGTGCGATCGCCATTGAGTACCGCCTGCTGTCCAGTCTGGAAGTCAGCCAGGGCGATATTAGTAATCATTTTCGCCTGATCAGGATAATGATCCAAAGCCGCGATCGCCGCCTTGGCAATATTCGCAAATCCCGGTAAATTCATCGATTCAGCGACACCCAGCAACACTTGCGCCTGCGATCGCAACGCCTCAGCCATGACAGACGGATCATCACTCGCCAAAGCCTCGGTAACTTGTTCTAACCGTTGAGTGACCCCCACCTCAAAAATCGATTGAGTCACATCAAATCCCAACTCCAAAGAACTGGGAATACTCGCTTGTTGGTCAAAACAATCACCCAACTTATCTTGCAGTTTAGCAAACACAGCCGCCGTGCGATCCAGAACTTCCGTTTCATTAATCTGTCCCCCCATAACTTCAGCCGTTAGGGGTAATCGCAGACATTCATATCCTTCAAATAGTAAGGCTTCCACCTCAGCATCAATCACGACATCGGGATTAAAAAGGGTTTTAAAAATATCCTCTAACGAGTGAGCAACAGTTTTAATTGTTTCCAACTCTACACTAGCCGCCGCACCTTTAAGTGTGTGAGTAGTTCGCATCAAGTTATGAACTTTATTGACACTAAAATTAGTCCGCAGATCGAGTAATTCTTGTTCGATAATACCCAGAAGTTCTGGCGCTTCTTCCAGGAAATATTGATAACTTTGTTCACGAATAATTGGATCGTTAGTCATTGGGGGAGTTTTGAGGGGTGAATGTGTAGGGGCGGGTTTTACCAATAACCTTCAGGAGAAAACCCTTAACTTAACTAAACCCGCCCTGACTGATTGTAGAAACACGCCATCATTCGTTTTGTGTAGGGTTGGGTTGAGGGGCGGGTTTACTCACACCCAGGTGAGATAAAAAACGATAATCGTCAAACCCGCCCCTACAGCGTCAATGACAACTGACAACTGATAACTGATAACTGACAACTGACAACTGACTATTCAACCTTGAACTGATCGGCACTCATTTGCAGGTTTTGCGCCATTGCCAACAATTCTTGGAACGATGTAGACATCTCCAGAGAATTTTCCGCCGTTTGATTAGCAATCGTCGCCACCTGAGTCATGGTTCGCGTGACAGACTGCAACTCCTGATTCTGAATTTGAGTCGCCTGGGTAATTCCAGCAACCACCTGACTAATCTGACTCGTGGCTTCCACAATCGCATACAAATACTCGCGGGCTTCATTGACTTGGTTTGTGCCAATTGCCACCTGCTGAATCCCAGTTTCCATGACTGTGGAGACTTCTGCTGTTCCCATCTGGATTTCCTGCACCAATTGGGCAATCTCCGTCGTCGCTTCCGCTGACTGGCGAGCCAGAGAACGCACTTCATCCGCAACCACCACAAAACCTCGTCCATACTCACCGGCGCGTGTGGCTTCAATCGACGCATTCAACGCCAGCAGTTGAGTTTGAGTCGTAAAATTACTAATCAAATTCACCACTCGCGACACCTTTTGCGTCGATTCACTCAAGCGCTTGAGTCGCTTACTGGTTTCCGCCACGGTTTCCCGGATATCCATAATCCCATCCACCGTGCGGTTCATCGCCTCATCCCCCGCCTGAACCGTTTGGTTAGCGCGTTGCACCGCTTCGTTCACCTGGCGAGCGCTAGCACCCACCGCTTCAGTGGTATTCACCATCATCTGAATCTGTTCTAGGGTTTGTTCCAGCGCCTGGAACTGGCGTTGCGCTTGTTGCGCCAATCCCGCGATCGCGGCTTCGCTGGCTTGAGAGGTTTGTGCCACTTGGCGAGAGGATTGCTGCACCTGTTTCACAATCCCCCGTAGACTTTGCAGGGTATTGTTATAGGCATCAGCAACCGTTCCCACTACACTTTCGGTAATCGGCGCTCGCACGGTGAGATCCCCTTGTAACGCCGGACGTACCGCCGTTAACAATTGAATCACTCCCTCTTGCAATTCTTCCTTCGCCGCTTTCTCCCGTTGCGCCGCCGCCATTAGTTGCTCAGACTGTTCCTGAACTTGCTCCAAGGATTGAGCTTGCTGCAAAGCAATCCCTAACTGGGTTGACATTTGGGCTAAGAGTTTAATCTCTCCCTCTTCCCAGGTTCGCGGTTCACTGTTTTGATAAACCCCCAGCAATCCCCACAGTTGTTCCCCTTGGAATAGAGGCGCGATCATGTAAGCTTGCGCTCCCCACTGTTGCAACACTTGACGGTTAAACGTCAATTCAGTGGCTTGGCTGATGTCATTCACCGCACGGGACTGATTTTGGCGATAGGAACCTCCCCGGGTTTCTTGTAACACTGGATCACTCACCTGCGCCAATTCCGTACCCACAACCTTGATGTATGAGCCGCCCACATCTTCAATCACAAATTGCCCACTCCAATCAGAGTTAAAGTGATAAACCGCCACCCGATCCGCATTCAGCAGGAGTCGTAGTTCCTGACTCGTCGCCTGCAACAGAACCTCTGGGTTTAAGGTTCCTTTTTGTAAGCGCTCGGCAATTCGTTGTCCGGTTTTATACAGCAGGTCGATAAAATTACTTTCCCGCTGCGCTAATTTGGCGAATTGATCCGACTGCTGTTGCACCTGCTCCAGGTAGTAGAGTCGTTGTAATGCCGTTCCCACCCCTTGACCGAGTTGGGTTAACGCGGTAATTTCGCTACTCGTCCAGTGACGGGTGCCGCTATTTTGATAAGCACAGAGGATTCCCCATAACTCATCGGCGACGAAAATCGGTGCCAGGGCGTAAGCTTTGACCTCAAATTGCTCTAAGATTTCAACGTGACAATCCGAGTGACCGATGGTATGGATATCATCCACGGCGAAGCTTTCCCGATTGCGATACCGCCCCCCCTGGGTTTCCTTTAAATAGGTGTCTTCCCAAACGGTGCGGATATCGGGACCCACTAAAGGCGTCCAACCCGTCGCCACTGACTCGGCGACAAACACACCACTCCAATCCGGCTCAAACTGATACACCGCTGTGCGATCGCACTTGAGTAGTTTCCGTAGTTCACGAGTGGCTATATTGTAGATGCTGGGTACATCCTCGCCATAGCTCAACTTAGTGAGGACGGTTGATACCGTTTCCTGGGTTTGGGCAATCGTCGCTAGCTGCGTGGATTGGTCTTGTAACTGGTGCAGGTACTGGGATTGTTTCAAGGCGATGGACAATTGATAAGCCACCTGCTTGACAAAATCAATCTCTTGTTGTTTCCACTTCCGTGGACCACTGCACTGGTGAATACACAGCAATCCCCACAATTCCATCCCTTGCATGACGGGTGCGACCAAATTCCCTCGCACCTGGAACTTGGAGAGGGTATCAATATAACAGGGGGCTAAATTGGCGTTATAAATATCCGTAACCGCCCAAACCCGTCCCTTACGATAATTTTCCGCATGTTTGTCACCAAAACAGTGATCGTCTATTTTCATCGACAAGGCTGATTGTAAACCTGCCACCACCCGCTCAGACACCATTTCTCCCCGATTAAACCCAGAGTCGGGATCAAAGCGAAAGACGCCCACGCGATCAGCGCCCAAAAAGGTTTGCACTTCCGCACCAGCCGTCTGGAAAATCTGCTCCAAGTCTTGAGATTGGCTAATTTTGCTAATAATTTGAGCCGTGACTCGTTCCAAGTCGGCGGTTTTAACCAGTTGCTGGGATTGGGCTTGTAATTTCTCTAGATACTCCGCCTGTTGCAGCGCCACGCCTAGTTGAGCCGCCACTTGAGTCAGCAGTCGGACTTCACCGTCTTCCCAGTGACGTGTACTGGTGTTTTGAAACGCACTGAGTAATCCCCACAGCTTTTGTCCTTGGAAGATAGAGACAACGGCACAGGATTTGACTTCAAAGTACTCTAACGCCTCGATATGACAATCGGTGAGATTGGCAGTGTAAATATCATCCACAACCAAGGGTTCATTATCGCGAAAACGTCCCCCTTGGTGTTCGTTGAGATAGGGATCTTCCCAACCACTCCCCACGAGTTTGGGAAATCCCCCCGCTTCTGATTCACTGACGAAATCCCCAAAATAGTCATCGCGGAATTTATAGATGGTGACGCGCTCAATATTCAGGAGTTTACGCACTTCTTTGGTTGTGGTTTGGAAAATCGTCTCCAAGTCGGTGGTTTGACGAATTTTCTCGATCACACGGGCGATGGTGCGTTCCCGTTCCGCCGTTTTTGCTAATTGTCCGGTTCGCGCTTGCAAACTGTCTAGGTATTCGGCTTGCTGGAGTGCGACACCAAACTGACGCCCGACTAAGGCGAGGATGTTAAGCTCTGAGGCGTCCCATTGACGGGGACCTGAGTTTTGGAAGGCGGCGAGTAACCCCCATAGTTTGTCTCCCTCAAAAATGGGTGCGATCGCATAAGCTTTTGCTTCAAATTGTTCTAACAGGTCGATGTGACAATCACTCAACCCGGCGGCGTAAATGTTATTCACCGCATTGGTTTCTTCCTGGCGATAACGCCCACCTTTGGTTTCCTGGAGATAGGTATCCACCCAGACTTTTTCGATATCCGGACCGACTAAAGGAACCCATTCCGGTGCGACGGATTCAGCGATGAACTCGCCACTCCAATCTCGATTAAACCGATACACCGCCACGCGATCGCACTGTAGTTGTTGGCGGATTTCCCGCGTGGCGCTGCTAAAGACTTGGGGCACATTGAGCGATCGCAGAATGTTCTTCAGGATTTTCGCCGCGATTTTGCCAACAATTTTGGTTTTTTGGTTCTGAGTTTGCAGTTGGCTATAGAGTTCCCCAGGTTGCAGGTTGAGAGTCAGTTCCGTTGTCACCTGATAAAGCAGATTTATTTCTGCTTCTTGCCAAGTACGAGTTCCTGAACATTGCTGGACAATCAGTAAACCCCACACTTGTTTACTAATAACAATTGGCAAACTCAAGCTAGCTTTAACTTGGAAGCGTTTGAGTAGTTGCAGTTGGTAGGGACTGGTAACGCCTTGGTAAAGATGATTGAGTGTGACAACCTCTTGCTGTTGATACTCTATTTGATTGTTTGCCCCAAAAGTTAACGCCGGTAAGGGTTCACCCAAACAGGGAGTATACCCCGCAACCATTGATTCGGCAAGGACAACGCCCTCAGTTTCACTCTCGAAGCGATAAATTAAAACGCGATCCACCTGGAAATGCTCCCGCACTTCTGCCACGGTGGTTTCTAACAGGGTATCAACGGTTTCAATTGTAGAAGCGCGACGCATCCGTTTAGCCACTGATAACAACCACTGTCGTTGTTGTTGAAAATAGGTCTCAATATTGATATCAGAGTTAGGGTGGGACTCACCAGTCACGCGATCGCCATTACTGATTTTGTGAGCGGAATCGTTCTCCGCATCAGGGTTGAGTACTTGCTTGGATTGTTCGAGTTCTTGCATAATTCGCTTTGTCTAGTCCGAATAAGTCCACAATTCGCGATCGGGAAAGTTTTAAGTTTTGACCCTTCGCCTCGCTAGTCTGGAATGGTTTATAGGGGCGGGTTTAGGGATTTTCTTTAGCCATTGATGGTAAGGTTTGTGCAGAACCCGCCCTGACTTTTCCAGAGGGAGAATACTACGTCTTGAACACCTCTGTCCCATCTCCCTTATCCCTCATTTTTCACTCACGATGCATTTGCCAAAGGGGATAGTGGCTAATGGCGTGAATATTCAGCACAATTCCCTGCTCTTCAGGGAGTGAACCCAGAATAAACGGCAACAGTTTAGGCGGAAATAAACCGGGAGCTGCAGGTTGTAAATGTTGTAAATTGTGATATTCAATGTCATTAACTTGTGCAACAACAAGTCCTACAGATTGATCATTAACCTGAACCACTAAAACCACCAAATCCGCAGATAATTGTCCTTGTTGTTCTAAAGGTAAATAGCCCATCAAATGGTTCAGATCAACTAGCCAAAGCATATCGCCACGCCAGTTACAGATACCTAAAACACAATGGGGCATTTCTGGAACAGGTAAAATCTCCGTTGCGTTCACTCGTAGCACTTCCCCAATCTGTTCCAAGGGCAATAACGCACTATCTTGGTGACCCAAAGGAAAGCGGAGTAACCGCTGCTGCTTTTGGGGGGGGAAAGGTTTAAGGTTGAGTGGTTCAAGACTCGTTGTTAATAGAATTGAGTCGAGGGAATTTGTCATTTTTTAGGTAACAGGGAACAGGGAACATCTAAACCAGGGTAAATTTATTAATCGTTTTCATTAATTCCTGTTGATCGACTGGTTTAGAAATATAGGCATCAGCACCCAACATCGAACCCCATAATTTGTCAGCGTCAGTTCCTTTTGTTGAACAAATTACTACAGGAATTTTCTTGGTATCAATGTTCGTTTTAATCTCGCGGCAAAGTTCAAAGCCACTTTGACCGGGTAAAATCACATCGAGAATTACCAAGTCAGGTTTTTGAGCCTGGAGTTTTATATGAGCCTCTTCTCCACTCGTCACACTAACCACGTTTAGACCAGCTTGTCTTAAATAACGAGTCAGCACCTGAGTTTCTGTTACACTATCTTCCACTAAAAGAATAGTTGTCATAGTTAATCCAATTTTTGCGAGACAAACTTTGTACAGCTTGTTTGTGGTCAAAAGGTCAATTCTGAGCAGAATTTTAATTACTCATATATAAAGATTTTGTCGGTAAATACCTCTGCAAAGTACTTAAGACCTTTTGTTGAGTAATCGGCTTCGGCAAAAAACCAGAAGCACCAACCATCTTGGCACGCACCCGGTCTACAATGCCGTCATTTCCCGTCAAAATAATCACAGGAATATTCTGAAAAACCGAAACACGGCGAATTTGTGAACAAATTTCATAACCATTGGCTACAGGCATTACCAAATCCAGGAATATGAGATCAGGTTTATTTTCGAGAAGTACGACTAGGGCTTGCACGGAATCCTGAATTGAGACAAAATTATAACCCGCCTCCTCTAAAATATAACCCATCATTTGACTATCAATTCTACTATCATCGATATAAGCAATTACCGCGCTTGCTGATTTGGATGAGGATAACGTTGCCGAAGACTTTTGTGAACTTATTCTGCCATTTTGCTGAGATTTTGGTTCGACAAGCTTAGGGCTTAAAATAGAAACTTTTAAATCCTCAACTTCAATTAAAGCAATTAAATTTTTACGAATATAGGGGGCAATCGAGTGAGTTAAGGGCAGAATATTTTGTTTTAACTTGACTGCTAAATCCCGAAGCGTTTGTGTCCCATCGGCAAGAGTTGTCAGGTTGCGATAAGCAGAGGGTGATGTTTGCAGGCGTAACTGTTCCGCCTGCAAAATTTTGGGGGCTAGATTCGGAGAAATGTCAGCTAAACCAGCTTGTTGCCAAGCTTGCCAATCCTGAAAAACTTGCTGCCAAACGCGCTCTGCACGTACCACAACCCACCCTAAATCGATAGAATCTTGAGGAATCACTCGGTAGCTTAGATACAAGCCAGAATGATAGTTTTGTTGTTCGCCTGCTTGGATAATATCAAAAAGAACTTCGCCAGTATGACCTTCAACAATTGCCGCCATTTGTCCGAGGGGTACTTGTCCTTGTTTCACTTGTTTGGATAAGGACTCATAATCTTGATATTGAATCGGTTCTCCTTCTTGAATCACAGAATTAACAGCCAGTGAAGGACAGTGCAATGACAGTTGACGATACCAACGACGCACAGGATGTACTTCACTGTCACAACCAATCAAACTCCCGACGCTAAAGAATAGCTTCCACTGCTGCTGTTGAGGATTGGTTATGTTGAAATCTAACTGACCTGTAAATTGTTGACTCGCACAATTTTGAATTCGTCTTAGCAGTTCTTCTGTGTTAAAGATAACATCATGTTTGGTTGTAGGCCAGTGAGTTGATCGAACAGATAAAGGGGCAAGCATTTTGTATTTTTATTTGTATCGTCCAGTGAGATGATATATTAAATGACTATGATATAGAAAGGATTAGGTCTTAGCTGTATATTTTTCGTTTTTCAGAACTAAAAAAAACAGCAATCTACCCGTTTAATAAACACATTTTGATAGATTTATTTATACAACTGACTCAATTCTAACTTATAAAAATGCCACTGTGTCAATATATTGGTCAACAAATAGCATTTTAAAGTACCGTTATTTACTTTAATAAAATAAAAAAAAGACTAAAAATATTTTTATTTTGCCAATTATTTTTTAGCTTTATTTTAAGCAATAGGGATCATGTCATCTTTGTAGGTTGGGTTTCGTTTCTCAACCCAACTCCAGATTAGCCTGTTGGGTAAAGCTTACACAAGGGCCCAACCTACTTGAACGTTTTATGCGAAACTGACATGCTCCCAAGCAATATTTCAGTTAAAAATAAATAGATTAACTCATTTATCAGGGAAAATGTATCATTGCTCCCTCTGCTCCCTCTGCTTCCCCTGCTCCCTCTGCTTCCCCTGCTCCCTACCCCTCCACAAGACTTATTCAGCAGACTCTACTTAGATGTGTTTTTTTTGAATACTCTCTTACATCAGAGAGTATTGAATCGGTTGTTTAGCATACCAATCTCCAATGGTTGATCTATTCTGGAACTGGTTAACTTTCGGCTGGGGTAGATGAGTTTGTAAAGCTTGTAGAATTTTCTCTTTATTGATGGGCTTGGTGACAAAATCTGACGCCCCGACAATTTTTGCCCGTGTCCGGTCAATAATCCCATCCTTACCCGTGACAATAATCACAGGAGTAGATTTGAAAAAGGGAATCCGACGAATTTGGGAGCAGATTTCATATCCATTAGCAATGGGCATCACTAAATCCAAGAAAATCAGGTCAGGTTTTTTTTCTATCAATATCGATAAAGCTTTTTCCTGATCCTCAACATTGATAAACCCATAGCCCGCTTGAGTGAGAATATGATTCATCAGCAACAGATCAACTGAGCTATCCTCAATACAGGCGATTAAAGGACTCGTCGGCTTCGATTCTATTGGAGTTGCTGGAGTTTCTGGGAATGGATGTTCCTGGTTCATATTTGTCAATGAGGCGACGCTGAGACTCACGTCCTCAACCTCAATCAATTCGATTAAACCTTGACGAATATACGGGATGATTGGCTGAGTCAGGAGTAATAGATTCCGGTTCAAATTAACAGCTAAATCTCGTAATGTTTGACCTCCATTCATTGAAGCAAGAAGGTTATCAGATGAAAATTGAGAGGTTTCTTGTTGCAAG
Organism: Coleofasciculus sp.; assembly: GCF_046565525.1. NCBI lineage: Bacteria > Bacillati > Cyanobacteriota > Cyanophyceae > Coleofasciculales > Coleofasciculaceae > Coleofasciculus > Coleofasciculus sp. The sequence continues at coordinate 37,290 of NZ_JBKHUP010000075.1, forward strand.
GCTTTAAACGTCTGATTAAGACCTCCTAACCCACTGAGGTTATCATAAAGCATCTGGGAAAACTGTTTTTGTAATTCTTGAGGTTGTAAAACCTTGGGCGCTAAATTGGGAGAAATATCTGTTAAATCTGAACCTTGCCAACTTTGCCAAAGTTTCAAGGCTTGTCGCCAGGTTTTATCAACCTCTATAGTGACTAGAGCTGAATCCATCTGCTCTTGAGGAATTTGACTATAAGTGAGTCGCAAGTTTGAGAGTGATGTCTGTTCAAGTTGTTGAATCAGATCAAAGAAGACTTCTAAAATATAGCCTTCGACAACTTCTGTCATTTGCTCTTTTCTAATTTTTCCTTCCATTACCAATTCCGCTAAGGCGTCGTAATTATCACCAGCAAATTGATGTGAACTATTGATAGTCCCATCTTTAAACAGTTGGGGACAGTAACGACAAAGCTGACGCAACCAACTCCGAAGTGGATGTACACCACTTCCGCCACAGATTAAACCCCGGCAAAAATATAAACTCCAATGCTGGCGTTGAGGGGCTTCAATATCTAAGCAACCTGTAAATTGCTCACTGGCGCAGGAGAAAATTTGGGTTGCCAGATTTTCAGTATTGACAATTTGACAAGGGGTAAAGGGAAATCCGCCAGTGCTAATAAATTCAGCCCAGTGTTGAGAGTATCCAATTACTCGCTGGAATTGATTAGTCATAATTTTAAGTTGAACTCCTGGAAATACGGCATGGAATGATTAGCTATGATGAAATCAATTAGCCGAGTTGGGAAAGATATAGAAACAGACTGTACTCAGTCGTAGTAATACCGTCAGCTTTAGATGATAAGCTGGGACAATTAAGCACAGTCTTGTTCGGAGAGAGGTGTACAAAACTGAACCACTCTAGTTAACATCACACTTAAGTGCTTGCTGTTAGTATTACAAAATTTGGTAAATCACCCAGATTAGAGGAGTTTTTGCTATCGCCGACAGACGTGAGTCAGCCTCTAACTTCGGCGTTGTGGAGATGCACTGCTGTATCGGGTTGGGTTGTACCCAGTATAATTCTACGTAGACGTTTAGATGAAGTTGCTTACACTCACTATCGCCAGTAAGGATTTGTGAAAGCAGATGGGGCTGAAAAGCTTGCCCGATAATGGTTGCTATTTCACAACTGATTTAGACGTACTCTATCTTTATGGTAGAGGATTTCACGGGTAATTCGGTAAAGTGATCATCAATTTTCTGTAAAGCTTCGTTCACATTTTCTTGATCAAGTCATTATATTTTCCTATTTTCGGCTGATCTTGCCGCCAATAACCTCAGCATAATGGCGTAAGTTTATCCCTGTAGTTCTTTAGGAAGAAGACAAGCTTTTAATCCTTTCCTAATAAGCATTTCAGCTATCGCATAACCCTGATTTTACGGTAACATACCTAAGCCAAATAGCTTAGGTATAGGGATAAGCATTACCCCATTTATCCGTAATTACCCCCAGAGAATTAATCTTTCTTCCTAGATATTAAGTATTTTTGATTATCAGGTTTTGGCTAAAAATATAGCAACCAGTCTAGAAGAGAGCTATAATGCGAGATGGGATAAAAAGGGTGTATCCCACGCTTATTGGACGTGGGATTTCACGTACTCCTTCAACAAACACAACAGACATGGTACTCGCGAAGCACCAAGCCCGCTACATGGTTCATCATTGTTATTTCAAGCAAAGTCTATGAACCATGAACAAAGGGACTAATCTCTGCCATCCATTGAAGGTGGTAAACTCACCGCCGCTGTTGGTGATCGGTTATTTTCTGTACAATTCGCCAATAAATTCATTGAGGACTTTCTGGGCGGCTTTGTAGGCGAGTGCATTTCTACCGATATTCAAGTTACCGAGAATGCGATCCCGAATTGCCTCCAACTTGGATAGTGGTGGAACCTGTTGCCTGAGAGTTGAATTTTCCACTCTCAGGCTGCGAATTCCCCCAATGCTGCCCTCAACTGATCTAACTCTTCTCGAATCGGTTGAATTTGGGCAGCAATTCGTTCATCGATCTCAAGAAAATTGGCTTGGGTAAGGGGGATGCCTAATGCCGATTTGATGGCATTGGTAATAAATTCAGTCTGAGTGCAGCCTTCAGCCGCACATTTCTCGCGTAGCGCCTGAAGTAATTCGTTGTCTATGCGAAGATTGATCTGGGTTCGTTGTGTCATTGCTTCCTCAAAATTGAAAAACTTTTAAGGTAGCATAGAACCATGCGATAGACAACTTACACCAATACAGAATGAGGCTAACTGCGAAATAATCGCGTATACTGGGTTTCGTGAGCCATGCTAGAGAGTGCGAATCCCCAAGTGCAACTGTTTAACTGTTCATCATTTTCTAGTGCTAAAATGTCTTGGCTAGCCACCGATAGCACCGGGGTAAGTTCCAGTAGAAGTTGTTGACCGACAGTTTGACCCAAGGGAATCAATTTCACACCTGCATTAATTAGATTGGATGCCCAACTGTGGAAATAACCCAATAAAGCAGCCATGAGGTTAATTTGCCAGTAAGCGGCTGCAATCCCAAAGGCGATCGCATAATTGCAGGGTGTTCCCACGATCCTGGCTACAGACTTAAGTTCCGGTTCTAACTCGACGAGTAAGCGGATCAGGGAATTGCCCATTTGCCAACTTTGCGATCGCAACTCCGAGGTTTCCTTCGCCGCACTCGTCCAAGCATTCCAATAGTCCAATGCTTCTAAGTCTTGATCCTGGAGACTCTGATAGGATCTTACCATCATAGCCGCTTCTAAGCGAATTGCTCCATAGCTCAATTCTTGGTCAATCCAGGCTTTTAATTGCTTTGGCTTATCAATCACCCCCCGTTCCACCAGTATTTCTAATCCTTCTGAATAGCTATAGGCACCGACGGGTAAAGTGGGACTCGCAAGTTGCAACAAATGCAATAGGTTATCATTTGTCATTTGTCATTTGTCATTTGTCAGGGAACTCTAGGGCAGGGAAAATGGCACGAGTCAAGTCGTAACTTTACTGGCACGACTAGACAACTTCACCGCCATTTTCTCCAGAGAGGCGACAGGAGATATAATTCCCGATTTTTTGGTAGGAGGGTTCAAAGTATTAAATACCCTGTCCCAAAATCCATGAATACCATAGTTTCCCTTAAAACTGGTGTGATGCAGATCGTGAAAATCGGATGCAATGAAAAATATAGACAACGAACTATGACCTTCTAGGTTGTAAGCATTACCTATAATAGTCCAAGCCAAGAGTTGAGTAAGATCATATCCAAATATAAAGATAGGTAAAATATCTGTAATGGTGACTATAATATATTCACTCAGACTCTTATGACCAGCGACAAAACTTGATGAATCGGCAAACTCATGATGTTTAAGATGTATTCTCAGCAAAATTTTTCTGTGAAGTAACCAATGGGCGACATAAAAACAAAAATCAGCCGCAATGATTCGCATAAAGAACCATCTCAGATTGAGGAGTAAGCCATTACCTCTATGTACCTCTGGCGCCAGATAGAGGATGATTAATGCTGTTATTAAACCCTGAATTTGTCCAATAATAATGCCTTTTGCCGTAAAAGCTGGGAAGGGTTGTTTTTTTACTTTTTTGACTCTTGAATTGAATTTATCTCTCAACTGATCATTATTTTTGATTACCTTTTCGATGAAAAGTCCAATTACATAAAACGAGACAGAGCTAACAACCCAGTATAAAACTACCTGAGTAATAAACTTGAGTTCTACATCGTGCAAGACCCAATGTAAAAACCGTTGTAAAATTGCACAACTTATTGCAATTTTTAGGTAGAACTCTAGTTCAAAAAATAAATTAAAAATAAAATTATTTTTTTTACCTTGCTTTGAGTTATTTTCCATTAATTATTGTACCGAATTCCCGGTTGTCGTAGCCATTGTCTGCCACAAATCTTACCATGAGATGTGGCATATTGCCAAGAGTCTGGACGTTCTAGTATCTATAGACGAATAAGACCGTCTTGCTTGCTAGTTGGGAGAGTTGTGAAGCCCCAAATAAGAGCGAAGCAAGTTAGGCTTTGACACTCCCCGGTCTAAAGACACAGGGATTCTGCTGACAGAGCAGGCTGTGGAAGTTGCCACAGTCTAGTTCTCGCTACGGTCGTCAAACACCGTCTACCCAGTCGGTTTAGGTCAATACCTAACTTTCTGGCTACTTTTCTTAAAA
>NZ_JBKHUP010000076.1:0-41107 GCF_046565525.1 Coleofasciculus sp.
ATTCGCGTTGAGATGTGAATAGAAAACCGATAGATTTGGGCGCGAATGCGAGAGCCCCTACGAATACCCCATCTCCCCTATCTCCCCCAGTACCTCTGGAACCAATCCCCAAGAACGCCAGTCATCCCTTAATTGGGGAAATTTACCCCAAGGAAGACAGAATTCTATTGGTGTCAATGTATTTCTCTGGAAAGCTATCCTTAATTCTATTAACCCTAACCTTCTCTTTTATCCTACCCCCGACATCAAAATCTCTGTTCTGTCCCTTAGTGGCGTGGAGTAGTCATCCAGAACGGGAATTTGGAGATAATGGTCGAGATGGTACCGATGGACCTGTGGGGAGACGGGGACGAGATGGGGAAAATCGCACGATTTTTACTGATGGTTCTCCGATTAATCTGGATTTGTCGGGAGGAGATGGCGGGGATGGGGATGATGGGAAACGCGGAGAGGATGGAGATTGTTCCCGACAACCCCGAAACGTGGAGTATGACCTGCAAGCGGCGGATGGGGGCGATGGCGGAGATGGTGGGAATGGCGGAGATGGTGGGAATGGTGGGTCATTGACGGTTTATTATACAAATCGAGACGATTTAAAACAAATCTATATCCGTTCCGTTGGCGGACGAGGTGGACGTTCTGGACGCGGCGCTTATGGGGGAGATGGGTGTGAGTGTGATGATCAACGTTGGGAGGTGGAAACCTGTACCAAAAAATCAGACAATGGTGAAGTTGATTGTAAAACACAGAGATTTGAGTGTGAAGACGGAGACGATGGTCGAGAGGGTCGAGAGGGTCAAGGGGGAAAAGAGGGAAGCCTGGGTACACTGACATTGATTAATCGTACTGAAGCGCTACCACAAGATAAACCCACCGTTACAGTTACTCTACCCCAACTGCAAAACGGCGCGATCGCACTCTCTGTGAATCAATGGCAAACTCGTAGTGGTGCAACCACTTTACTCGCACCCAATTCGATTATCGCCAACCAGTATCGGGAGTTTGTCGGACGTTTAGAAGGTTCCTTCGAGTTGGTTTGGAATGCACAACGGGCGATTACCGATTTCTATAATCAACCCCTATCCCTCAGTCTCAAATCCGATCAACGCATTGATGTATCCTTGCCCAAAGAGGTTTGGTTTGATGGCACAATGTCTCAACAGGGGGGTGTGACGCAGTTTGTCGTCACCAATGCGCTACTGGAAAAGGAAGCCACTCAACTGACGCGGGCAGATTTTGCCGGAAATCGTTCAGACTTAACCTTTAGTGTCGTGGATTTAGCTGGAAAGTCCGACTTGCTGGACACCCAATTCTCGTTAAAATATCGCACCGCCAATTCCGGCGATCGCTTCCGTCGATTCTATGATTATAGAACCCGGTATGACGGGATTATTCCGGCGGAACTCGTCACCCGCCATAACAACCGCTATACCCTAGAAATAGGCAAACTCCCGATAGAAGCTGAATACCTGCGTCCTGGAGTCGCGATTGAGATTGAATTAGTCGCCACTCGTTCCTTTGCGGGAAACTCAGCGCACCAGGAAATGAATTGGCGCGGAGAAATTCGATAAAATAAGGCAGTTTATAACGCCGAATTTCTAAACAGTTCCCCAGAGATAAACCCAAAAACAGCAAAGAAACACCTATGACCACCGCAGCACCTGCAAAAACCAAGTACGAAGCCATAATTGGTCTAGAAACCCATTGCCAACTCAACACCGCCACCAAAATATTCTCCTACTCCTCCACAGAATTTGGCAATCCCCCCAACACCAACATCGACCCGATATGCATGGGACTTCCTGGAGTGCTACCTGTCCTCAATAAAAAAGTCCTGGAATCCGCCGTCAAAGCCGGATTAGCCCTCAACTGCCAAATCGCCCCCTATAGTAAATTTGACCGCAAACAATACTTTTATCCCGACCTACCCAAAAACTATCAAATCTCTCAATATGACCTCCCCATCGCCGAACATGGTTGGTTAGAAATCGAACTCATCGATGACGACGGAAACCCCATTGACAAAAAAATCGGCATCACTCGCCTGCACATGGAAGAAGACGCAGGCAAACTCGTCCATGCGGGAAGTGACAGACTCTCCGGTTCCACCTACTCCCTCGTTGATTTCAACCGTGCGGGTATCCCCCTCCTGGAAATTGTCTCAGAACCCGACTTACGTTCTGGCAAAGAAGCCGCAGAATATGCCCAAGAATTGCGCCGGATTATGCGCTATCTGGGTATCAGCGATGGCAACATGCAGGAAGGTTCCCTGCGCTGTGACGTGAATATTTCCGTGCGCCCCGTCGGTCAAAAAGAGTTTGGCGTGAAAGTCGAGATCAAAAATATGAACTCCTTTAACGCCATTCAAAAAGCCATTGACTACGAAATAGAACGGCAAATTGAGGCAATTGAAACCGGGGAACCCATTATCCAAGAAACCCGCCTCTGGGAAGAAGGAAGTCAACGCACAATTAGTATGCGAGTCAAAGAAGGCTCTAGCGATTACCGCTACTTCCCCGAACCCGACTTACCCCCAATTGAAGTCTCCAAAGAACAATTAGAACAATGGCGCAGTGAACTCCCCGAACTTCCCGCCCAGAAACGGCATCATTATGAAAGCGAATATGGGCTTTCGGCGTATGATGCTCGTGTATTAACCGAGGATAAACTGGTTGCCGAATATTTTGAAGCCGTTGTAACCGCAAATGCCAATCCCAAACAAACGGCAAACTGGGTGATGGGAGATATTGCGGCTTATCTGAATACCGAGAAACTAGCGATTACAGAAATTGCTCTCAAACCGTTAATTTTGGCAGAACTGATTCAGCTCATTGAAGATGATACAATCAGTGGTAAAATTGCCAAAGAACTTCTCCCGGAACTGCTGTCGAAAGGTGGTTCAGCCAAGGAAATAGCTGAAAGTCGGGGACTGATTCAAATCTCTGATGTCACCCAACTCGAAGCCATCATTGATGAAGTGATTGCCGCTAATCCCAAGGAATTGGAACAGTATCGGAATGGTAAAACCAAGCTGCAAGGTTTCTTTGTCGGACAGGTGATGAAGAATACCAGTGGACGAGCAAATCCTAAATTAACCAACCAACTTTTAGGGAAAAAATTGAAGGGATAAATTGTCGGGTGTATTAGAGAAGCGTAACCCACCATGGCTCAATCGCCAAGATGGTGCGATCGCGAATCAACATTAAGGAAGTTCGCGATCGCGTGATTGATTTGTTCGCGATCGCCCTTGTCTCGTCCAAACGCCGCAGCATGACCGTAGACTGAGTTTAGCACCATAAGTTGGGCATGAGGAATAAGTGCGGCTTCTGCGGCGACATCGGTGACAGCAAAATAGGCGTCGGTGCGAATGGGTAGAAAGAGAACCTCTGCTTTTATACTCCTCAAAGCCTTTTCTAATGATCCATTCATACCAGGGGTAAAACTAACATCATGAGCCGCCCAAGTCTGAAAGTGACATAATAGATCATTCGCATCTTTTTCATAATAGCGGGTACGCCATTTAGCCAAAAATTCATCCAGAGAATTCGCCTGAGTATCAGGATACTTTTGATACGCCTCTGAAGCATAAAACTCTGGCGAAAAAGCCCAAGGCGCCCAAGCTTCAGACATACGCGAAAGTCCTAACAACGGAGGTTCTGAATAATTGCCCTCCTGGAACGCCGGATCAGAACGAATACAGGATATTAAACTATTGAGAAATAAACGAACATGCCAGGTAGCCCGACAACTTCCGGCAATTATAACAGATTTTTGTACCATTTCTGGGTAACTCACCGCCCATTCAATTGCCTGTTGTCCCCCCATACTCGCACCAACAACAGCACGAATCCTTGGAACACCAAGATGCTTTAGAAATGCCAATTGTAAATTCACATTATCCCGAATCGTTACCGCCGGAAAATTAGCACCGTTAAACGGTGGCGGAGTATTACTCGGAGAACTACTGCGCCCATTCCCCAACAACTCCGTATGAATAATCCAGTCTTTTTTTGGATCTAAAGCCAAATCAGGACCCCGCACATAAGCCAGATCATAATAACTTTGAGCAAAAGCCGTACAGGTAACAATTGGTGGTTGTGATGACGGTGTACCACTAATTCGATAGGCTAAATTAACCTGAGGTAATACAACACCAGATTCCAGTTGAAAGCGCTCAAGTGTAAACGTATTAAATTTAGGAGCTGGAAAAATACCCATTATTCGTCATTCGTCATTTCTTAGAAAACAGGGAACAGGCAACAGGAAATACGCAATTTAACTCTACATCAGCTTACTTTCATATATATTTTTTTACGATAAACTTTTCCATCAAATACACCCAATTCCTCTGCGTACCTCTGCGTTAACCTCTGCGTCCTCTGCGTTTAAAAAATAGGTATCAATCATACATTTGTAGGGGCGGGTTTTACGGTTATCTGTTGCGAGAGATAAAGATGTAAATAAACCCGCCCTACCCCAAGTTCACCCAATCTTATAACTTAAAGTAACCTGGGTATCCAAATAACCAATGACAAATTCATCTCCAAAATAGAGCCGAAAAAACACAAGCCATAATTAACCCCGTCGCATCTGCCAATAACGCTGCCACAAGTGCATAACGGATACGAGTAATGCCAACGGCGCCAAAATAAACAGCCAAAACATAAAACGTTGTTTCTGTACTACCCATCATTGTCGAAGCCAAAAACGCGCTATAGGAATCCGGCGCTCGTTCCACTACTTCACTCAAGATACCAAATGCTCCGCCTCCAGAAAGGGGACGGATTAACGCCATCGGTAATACGTCAGCAGGCATACCAATTAAGCTGGTTATCGGATTTAATAGAGTTGAGAGTGCTTCCATCGCCCCCGACGCCCGAAACATACCAATTGCCACTAAAATAGCGACCAAAAACGGGATAATCCGAATCGCAATCTCAAACCCTTGTATCGCTCCCTCTGTCACCGCTTCATAAACTTTCACCCCTCGTCCGACACCATAGGTGATAATCAATAAGATTAATGTGGGAATTAGCCAATAGGAAAGAAAATCTTGGTCGAAGAAACCACCTAAACTTTGGCTGGTAATCACCCCATAAACCATAGAAAAGAGAAATCCAGCCATAAAACCCCAAGCGATAATTTTAGAAACGAGACCGGCTGGATACAACAAATGGGAAAAATCAGGTTCTTCAACGGGCTTAACTTCATCCTCTATTTGCAATACCGTTTCTTGTCCTGACTCATCGGCTATACTCGGCTCAGATACTTGACTCCTTTTGCGTAAAAACAACGCCACTAAAACCCCGACAAGGGTAGAACAGGTTGTAGACAACAACGTAGGTAGCCAAATTGCGGCGGGATCACTACTATTGGCTGCGGCTCGTACACCAATTACACCCAAGGGAAATAGGGCAACACTTGATGTATTAATTGCCAGAAACAGACACATCGCATCAGTTGCCGTTCCTGGAAACGGATTCAATTTATTTAACTCCACCATTGCCTTGATGCCAAATGGAGTCGCCGCATTCCCCAAACCCAGCATATTGGCAGAAATATTCAGAATCATCGCCCCCATTGCTGGATGGGTGGGGGGTACATCGGGAAAAAGTCTCACCATCAAGGGTTTGAGCACAGTTGCCAGATTGTACATCAGTCCACCCGCTTCCAGAACCCGCACTAATCCTAACCAAAGTGCCATGACACCAATCAAGCCAATGGCTAACTCGACGGCGGTTTTGGCGGATTCAAAACTGGCGTCAGTAATGGCTTGCATCCTGTCGGTATACCCGGCAAATAGGATAGCGACAGCAATAAAGCCGACAAAGACAACGTTGATAGCGCTGGGTTTCCTCGATAGTTGGGAGGACATACTGAATAACTCTAAACAGACAAACTCTTAGGATAACGGGAAAGGACTGAAGGCAAAAGCCCTCAGTCCTATAATCGTTCTGTACACGAATAATCAGTTCTAGATGTCTTGGCTACCAACGATTGAGTCGAGCCGTAGGGATACGAAGCGTCTTCTAGGAAGGAGTCAGGTATCGCTGCATTACATTAAACCGATTTGTTGCAGAATGCCTTGCCCTGTGAGGTATTCGGTTGCGATACCGATGACGAAACCCAGCATCGCCAAGCGACCATTCCAGGTTTCAGCAAATGAGGTGAAGCCAAACTTTGTTTGTTGTTCTTGCATAACTATTCCCTCTAAATACCCTTTGGTGTACGTTTTCGCCTTGTCCAATTACCCGTCTTTTGCCATTACATTAAGCCGATTTGTTGCAGAATGCCTTGACCTGTGAGTAATTCGGTCGCGATACCGATGACGAAACCCAGCATCGCCAAGCGACCATTCCAGGTTTCAGCAATTGAGGTAAAGCCAAACTTCGTTTGTTGTTCTTGCATGAGTGGTGTCTCCTGTATCTGTCTCTGTAATAAAATTTAACGTACTTTTTCTAAAACCGCAACATTTCTTTAGATTCATTAGCCACACAATCTGGTAAGAGGATGATTAATTTTGCTTATGTAGAGACGTGCCATGGCACGTCTAGGATCAGGGGAAGACAAGTGAAGGGTTAAGCGTAAGCCCCGACACCCGCCCGGAGTTCAAACTCCGGGCTAAAAGCTTAAGTCCATTAAAATGGACTAACACTAGATATGCATTCGTCTTTAGAGTACTGCAAGCTTTTGGTTTCTTGGGTTTCACCCCAAGGCGGTTGGTGAGACTGGTGCAAGATGTAAGTTCAAACAGGTTCAAAAAACGAGCGATCGCGCACAACTGTGATCATGAAAATCCCTTTCATTCTCCCATTCAACACTGAAAACGTCGGTCGAGGCAGGTTGAGTCACATCGAGGTAGGAAAAAACACGATAAAAGTCAAACCCGCCCCTACATGCTTGAAAACGCTTGTCTTGGGGATTTCCCTGGTCATCACTCAAGGGTTCACCAACACCACCCATGCGGCTAACCCCCAACACTTGGAACAGCTAAAGACAACCAATGCTTGTCCTCAGTGTGACTTAACCGATGCTGATTTAACCAATGCCAATCTTCAACAGGCAGATTTAAGCAGTGCTAACTTAAAGGGGGCAATTCTAGAGGGGGCTAACTTAAAGGAAGCCAATCTCCGCAATGCTGAATTGAATGGTGCTAAATTGGCTGGGGCAAATTTAGCGAGGACGAATTTGAGGGAGGCGAAACTGGCGTTAAGAGAACGGGATGCTAATAACCCCTTACCCTCTCAGGTCGAACCCGATAATCTCTACAATACTCTATCCTGGCTGGGCTATTTTCCCGCGTTTATTGCCAATTGGTATGAAGCCGTGGTCACTGATTTGCGCGATGCTAACCTGCAAGGGGCTGACTTGTATCGGGCTAACCTGAATGGGGCGCTACTCACTCGTGTTAATCTCCAAGAGGCTCAACTCGACTACGCTAGCTTAGTCAGCACGCACTTACAGGAAGCTACACTCACCAACGCGAACTTAGTCAGTGCAGATCTACGCAATGCTAATTTAACCGACGCCCAACTAGAGGTAGCCGATATTCGCTCAGCAGATTTGAGGGGCGCTAACCTGAATCATGCCAATCTGGATACAGTTAATGGGGATAGCGCTAACTTAAGCGGTGCTAATTTAAGTCAAGCTTATATCAGTAACGCTGATTTTAATGGCGCGGTTTTAGTGAGGACAACACTGCAAAGGGCGGTTCTGAATGGGAGCAATTTTCAGAAGGCTGATTTGAGTCAGGCGAACTTGCAAGAGGCGCTATTGAAAGGGACGGGACTCAATCGTGCTAATTTGACAGGGGTGAATCTGGAGGGGGCAGACTTGAGCAATGCTAAACTCGCGATCGCAGACCTAACCAATGCCCAACTGACGGGGGCGATTCTCCATTCAGCTTACCTGCACAGTGCGACGCTGACAAATGCCAATTTAAGTGGTGTGGATTTGCAGCAGGCGCAACTGCGAGAGGCGAATTTAAGTAATGTTACATTGGTTGGCGCCACCTTAGAAGATGCCAGCCTGATTCGTTCCACGTTAACTGGGGCTAATTTAACCTATACAAATTTAACCCGATGTGATTTACGCGGGGCTAACTTAACTGGGGCAGATTTGAGTTACGCTAACCTGACGCAAGCCGATTTTGCCCAAGCCGCGTTGATGGGCGCAACCTTACAGGGAGCGAACCTCAGCGACGCCAACTTCAAAGGCGCGATCGGGTTTAATCGGTATGCTGTGCCTGGGCAGTAATGGCATCTGTCTGATTTGTTACTTTTTAAATCAGGCAATTGAATCGTTCATGTATTAGGACGATCAATCAATTTGTGGTATATGTTTTAGAAATAGGGAAGCCTCTGGGTTTAATGAAACATCTCCTAAAACCCTTTGCACCATGGGAAAACTCCTTTGCAAGAGTGGCGATAGAGGACGCCCAAAATGGCTGTCCGATTAAAACTACTGATTTTTTAGCTCTAAGGTTAAGTTCAGATAAATTAATTGGGCTACAAGTTGTAAAGTTAGGATAAGAAAACCGTGAAAAAGAATTGGGTTATTTTCCTGTTTTTTGTAATCATAGTTTTCATTGTTAGATTACCATCTTTATTTCAATCAAGGATTATTCATGACGAAGCATTATATCTTTTAGTGGGTCGAAGTATTCTAGAAGGAAATCCTCCTTATGTTGAAGTTTGGGACAATAAACCACCTGGATTATTTGTCATATATGCTATTGCTTTAAAGGTATTTGGAAATTCAGTTGTATCGATTTGGATAATTGCTTGTATTGCAGTTATCGTTACTTGTTTTTTGTTATATCTTACAGGTAAAGTTCTTTTTAAAACCCAGGGCGACCAGATTGGACTCATAGCAGGTATATTTTATGCAATTTTTACTCTGATAAATGGTGGAATTGGGGCACAAGCCGAAATATTTTTTATTCCACCTGTTGTTCTAGCTTTTTATTTATTATTTTCTGGGAAGAAAATTTATTCTGAAAAACTCATGAGTTTTAATAATTTTGGATTTTTAGGCATGGGATTATCAATAGGTGTTGCTGCCCAGATAAAATATTTAGTCGTATTTGACTTTATTGCTTTACTAATAATTATTGCCAAAGATATCTATTCTAAATATTCACGGGAAAGAATACAGTTTTTGTTATCTAAAATAATACGGCATTTTACTCTAGTAGGCAGTGGGGTTATTTTAGTATTCTCTGGAACATTTTTTTACTTTTTATATAATGGTTACTTTCATGAATATTTCTATGCTACATTACTTTTCCATAGGCAATATGTTGGTACAGCGGAATTCTCTCTAATTCATTTCATTGGCTCGCTAGGAGGTCAAGTAGTTCGCCATTTTATTTTATACTTTTCTTTATTTATAACTCCAATATTTTTATATGCTAATAACTTAAATTATTCAAAAGCTAAAAAAAATATAGTATACCTAATAATATGGTTTTTAATAACGTTTATGGCGACTTTAATATCCAAAAGGTACTATGGTCACTACTTTTTACAATTGCTCCCGCCTTTATGTTTAGTTTCCTCTTATGTAGTGACTCGAACTTTTTACTCTTCAAGGGAATTTACTAAAGTAAAGCAACGTTTAATTTTAATTCCTGTAACTTTAGGACTACTGGTAAGTTCACATCAATTAAGTATCCAATCTATGTAGTATGTAGGGGCGAGTCGCTGCACTAAAAGGGAGTAGACTATTCATTTTGTTGACTCGCCCTTTATTGATTTGCTCTTGTGTTGACTAACCTGGCGAAGGAATCATTTTTTGTCTGGATGTCCCTTAAAAAGAAGATATTGTTGAAATTCGCTGTGTTGATTTCGCGTCTTTCCCAAAATTTTTGGGTTCGGGTCTCATGTTTGCTAGGTGCTTGTATTGTGCTGGTTGTTGTTGCCATCATCGGATTCAACCAACACTTTGACACGAAATACCTGTATGTAGCTGGATTGTCTTGGTGGGAAGGATCAAATGCTTATGATCCAGATGTAGCTAGCCGACTGGGGGCAAATCAGAGTTTGGGCAGTTTTTTCTATCCACCTCAGATTGCCCCTCTGTGTCTTCTCCTAGGCACATTTCCTTGGACGCAGGCAAAAGTGGTAATGATCCTTTTAAATGGGATTAGCGCTGGGGTATTGGCTTATTTCTGTGTGTTATTGGTTAAACAGCCCCAGGTGAAACAGTTAAGGGTTCCGGGTTCTGGTTCGGTGTGGTTTATTCCAGCCATTGTTCTGGCTAATCCCTTTACTCTCAATATCATTCTCCTGGGACAAACAACCTTGATTGTCGCCGCAGCGCTAGTTAGTGGCTGGTATTATGCTTATCGCGATAAGTGGGTTTTAAGTGGTATTCTGATTGCCATTGCTACCATTAAGCCACAGTTGAGTCTGCTGGTTATCCTGTGGCTGCTTTTAGAACGGCGCTGGCGAGTTTTGGCAGTAGCAGCCGTCACGACTTTGATTTTCTGTCTAGTTCCCATAGCGATTACCGGTCCTATTGACGTGTTTGTCGAATGGTTTGCCTCCATAGGAAAACATAAAAACGTATTTGCTAATGCTTTAGGTTCTCCAGCCGTTTTTAGTATCCAAAATTTACTTTATACTGCTGGTATTCAGATGCCACAGTTATTGCCTTTGGGAATTGTGATTACGGGTCTACTTTGGTGGTATCGTTTTCGACTGATTATTGACGATGTGATTGGACTATTGATGGCAATTTCGCTGCTATTTGGTTTCGCTCATCATTATGATTTAATTGCGTTAGCACCGCTGATTGCGGCATTCTGGCGACATTTGGATCATCATTCAAAAGCAACCTTAGTCGCCCTAGTGCTGATGTTAGTTATGATTTTCCCGCGAAATGTTTTAATGACTTTTATTGACAACGAGTTACTGCTACAATATCGTGTATTGTTGGTGCTGGCTGCGACAATCTGGTTGGGGGTTATGAGCATTCAGCGTAAAGCAGAAATCCAGCGAGTTCAGTAGTTATAAAGCCATAAGAAATAAACACCTGTGGATGTATTTTGGGAGGTTCCCTGAGAGCCTATCGGCGATAGACATAATAAGCGTGAGTTGCCTCTGTCTTAATCCCATTGGCAACAATCCCTAAAACAGATGCTCTACCAATCTTTAACTCATCGAAGGCTTTCATTACCAAGGAACGGTCTGTTTTTTCAATCCCCACTACCAGTATTGTGCCATCTGCCTGAGCCGCAATCAAGTTGCCATCTCCCAGCCCCAATAGCGGTGGGGTATCGTAGATGACCAGGTCAAACTGGGCTGAAACTTGATCCATAAGATATTGCATCTTATCAGAAGAGAGCAGTCTGATTGGGTCAGATAAGCTTTGACCCGCCGTTAAGACAAAGAAGTTCTCTTCTAAGGGAAATTTCTGAATAGCATCCTGGAGATTAACCTCAGCTACAATAATATCACTGAGTCCCTGGGTATTGGGCAATTCTAGGCGAGTATGAAGTTGAGGACGTCGTAAATCGGTATCGATGAGTAAGACGCGCTGACCGATTGCGGCGGCAGTTTTTGCCAAGTATACTGCAACCGTGGTTTTGCCATCACCAGGTATGGCTGAACTAATCGCTAAGGAATGAATCGTCCGCTTAGAACTGAGTAAGCGAATATTGGTATAGAGAGAGCGGAAGGCTTCGATAAAGGGAGACGTACTGTAGGGGTAAGCACCATCTCCCTTATTAGACCAACGGTGAGGCTTTCGGGTTGGCGTCAACTCAGAAACCTGCGCCACAATTGCTCGTTGCTGGGATTTCTGGGGGAGTTTTTTCAATTTCTTGGTAAAAGGAATCACGCCCAAGATGGGAAGTCGAGTTGCCCCTTTTATTTCATCAGGGGTATGGAAGACGGTATGGAGAACCTCGACCAGAAAACCGACCCCTATGCCCAACAGTACGCTTAAAACCACGGCTACGGCGAACGGGCGCTTGATTGATGCAGATTCCACAGGGATCAGAATACCGCTTTCTGTGCTGGACAACTGAGGTGGATTAATCAGTTGCCAAGGTATCTCTTGCTGAGCTGCATCCAACCTCAAAGCCTCTCGTTTCTTCAGAAATTCTTTTAGGTTATCTGTGGCAACTTCTAGTTGCCGTTCTAAGTCGGTGGTTTGACGGGCAACAATAGGTAACTGTTCGAGTTTTTGATTAATCTGATTTTCGCTTTTAACAATGGTGTTGTAGCGATCTTCTAGTCCCTCAATTTTACCGTTGAGATTTTCCAGAATATTTTGAGATTCTTGATTCAACAAAATCCGCAAATTTTGCTGTCTTTCACGCAAGATCTCCATGGGGGGGCTATCAGCGCGAAATAGAGAGGATTGTGAGGCAATCTCAGCCTCTACTTTCTGGAGTTCATCTATTAATGAACCATAGGCTATTGCTTCCTGAGATAAAATAGCTGTTGCATCAGCTTCAGTCAACTGTTTTTGCAGCGTCTGGTAGAGAGCGCGAGTTTCAGCAAGTTGAATTTCTGTCTCTAATCGCTCTGTCCGAATATCCATGAGATGTCCAGTCAGAAATTGATCCGCTATATTAGGATTGACCAAATTGTACTGTTGGCGGAGGTTTTGCAATTGTCCCTGGAGCGTATCAACTTGCTGCTGAAGATTGGGCAGTTGAGAGCTAATAAATTCAAGACCTTGCTGAATGCTTTTTTGACGTTCTTGCAAGCTATAATTTAAATATGATTGAGCAAGTTTATCTAATACAAAATCAATTTTTTTAGTATCTTTATCACGGTAAGTAATCTCTAAAATTTTTGTTCCTTCTTCCTTATCATCTTTTTCATAAGTGATGCGAGAAATCCCCAGGCTATTCTTGAGAGAATTATAATCAATATCTGGATACTGAACTTGCAGTTGCTGGATCACAGGCATCAGGATTTGCGGACTTTGCAAAACCCGAATCTGTGTCTCGTAGTCCAACAAGCTTTTTTCTATCTGAACTCTCTGGATGTCTAAGTTTTGATTTTGAGATAATAAAAATTGATCTCTTAATTGACCTTCAGCCGTAACGGGTTCGACTAAAAGTTTAAATGAACCTTGATACTCTAGAACAGTCTGACGTTTGTTCCAGACGAGCCAGAGTCCAGAGAGTACGAGCAAGGCAAAAGCTACACTCCCCATCACTAAGGCTCTACGACGGACAACAGCAAACACCCAAGCTAGATCTATAGTCTGTCCACTATTCTCATCAGGTTCGGTAGAATCGGCTTGAGACCACGACTGATGGGATTTCCCATTCGCTTGACCTGGAAACTGTGGTAGATTGTGTTCAGTATCCATTGAAAGCACCTCTAGCGTCTTGGTGTACTTCTAGAAAAAGTTATAATACCCGTTTAAGCCAATTTTGGGGGAGCCACAGGCGAAAACTTATCTATAGATCTATTCTACGAAAGAGGGATGAACATCACCGAGTAATGGCTGAATGACTGAACCAGCTACTTGCGTTCATCCTTTAAGAAGTACGTGCCTTCTGTATATTTACTGAGGATTTCAGAATCTAAAGAAATCAAAAAGCCTGAATAATCCGAAAATCCGATCTACGGGCGATAACGCTGTTCCGATTGTATCTCCCACCTTAGCGATTCCAGAGCGACCAACCACGATAATGTCATTATCGCGGAGTACGGGATTGCTTGACTCATTGATACCTTGAGCAAAATCAATCGGTACAGTACGTTTAGCAACAGTGCCATCAGGGTTGAGCCGAATCAGCTCCACAGAACTTTTCCGGGCTCGGCTTTGGTTGAATCCACCAGCCGCTAAGATAGCTTGATTTAAAGGGGTATTGGGAGGCACGTTCACAATTCCCGGTTCGGTCACTTCTCCAACCACACTCACCTGAATGGTGTCGGGGGCAAAGTTAGCCGTCGCTAATTCCGTTGCCTCTGCCGGACTGACATCGGTAGCCGTGGGTACTATAATTGTATCTCCTTCTTGGATAACGGCGTCTTGATTAAAATCACCTGCCTGTAGAAGTTGCCATAAATCAACTGGAATGATTTGTTCCGTACCCGTTTTAGTCACGCGACGTATCTGAATCTGGCGAATATCTGCCAAGGGTTTAATACCCCCCGCTTGTTGGATTGCCAAGGTTACGGTAGGGAAACCAAGGGTTTGTTCAGACCGATTGGGGTTTTCTCCAGAAACAGTATAGGTACCGGGACGGTTGACTTCACCAACTACTGCAACAGTACGAGGCGTATCAGGCGTAGGTGCGAAGGCAGTTGCTGCGATTTGTCGTGCTTCTTGGAGATTGATTTGAGTTGAGGTAGGGACAAAAATAGCATCTCCATCGCGTAACACCAGATTTTGACGTAGATTGCCAGTTTGCACGAGTTGCCAGAGATTAACCGTGAACACTTGTTCAGAACTTCTGCTTTGAGGACGACGGAGCTGAACGCGACGAATATCAGAGGACAAGGTAACTCCCCCGGCTTCTGCCAGTGCCTGGGTTAAGGTTGCCTGTCGCGGTCCGGTGGACAATCCGCCACCTCCTGTTTGCACTAAGGCGTAGTAGCCCGGACGATTAACTTCCCCGGAAACAGAAACCGTGATGGGACGAGGTGCTAAGAGAATGACGGTGACGAGGGGACGCTTCAGGAAGCGAGCGTACTGATTGGATATGGTCTGGGTCGCTTGTTCTAAGGTCAGCCCTTCCACAAACACGCTACCCACGAGAGGTAGGGAGAGGGAACCCCCTGGTGGAATCTGATATTCTCCACTATACTGGGGAACTTCTAGAATATCGAGGCGAATGCGATCGCCACCGCCTAAGGTGTAAGCTGACTCAGAGGGTACTGAGTTGACTGGCGATTGGGGAAGTGCCTGCTCTTCAAAATTCGGTAACTGCGCGATACTAGGAGGTAAGGAAGTCATGATCAGTGGTACTGAAAAGAGCAGACCTGCCAAAACTGACTGCGTTAGTTGTCGAGGTACACCAAGCATAGGTAATTCTCGCTCCTGAGACTGTGACTATTATTAATTTTATCTCGCCAACAGTTATCATTGTCCAAGTCTTACGTTTAAACTAAAATCTAAATGAATCTTAGTCGATGAAACAGTTGATTTTACACCCTTTAGTTTTTACACTAATTATTTTAGTATCAATTGTTTATTTTGTGATAAGCTATCAGCTCATTAGTCATAATCTTAAATGGGCGAAAACCATCGAGAAAATCTTTATTGTTTCATCAATGCTAATTATCGGTGGTATGACGATAAGTTTTACAGGCAGGTTTCATCCGCAAGCGTTTTATATGCCTGGAGAACAACTTTCTTATATCATTATGGCATTGAGTTTCTATACCCCTTTTTTTGTGTTACTTTTGCCCAGATTTCGCTATACGTTAAGCTCCTATATTGCCGTATTAATTGCGATTTTAAAAGCAAACCCGTTCTTTTGCATTTTTCTTTTGTTTAGATTAATTTCGTCTATTTTGTCAAAAACACCAGAGCATACATTTAAAGCTACTATCATTTTACTTATTGTCACGGCTTGCTTTATCTATGTAGGAAAACAATATAGGATGAAAGGGTTGTTTGATTTATTGCTTTGGTATCATGTAGTTGCACTATTGCTAAGCTTATTTTTTGGTAGAGAGGCTAATTGGAAGGGAATTTATATCCACAAAAATGTTTTTGGTTTTACCATGGATTTAGCAGCCGTTTTATTGTACTTGCAATCCGTTCGTGTTCCCCGGTATAAAGGTTTGTTTTGGGCTTTGTCGGCTTTAGCCATTTTTTGTACTCTACAATCCAACAGTGGAATGGCTAAAGTTTTATTAATTATATTAATGTTTTTGTTGGTTTTTATTCGGTTCCTCAGGCAGTTACCCCCCCGTTTAGCGTTTGCTTCTATGGGAATATTTCTCGCAATAGGAATTAGCCTCGTTATTTTAATCAGTGAAAATGCAGAATATCTGATCGTTGAAAAACTGGGCAAAGACATGACATTAACAGGACGAACTTATCTGTGGCGAGAGATTATCAAAGCAGTAAATAAGCATCCTTTGTTTGGCTATGGATACGAAGGTTTTTGGCAATTTTGGCGAGGAATTGATAACCCAGCACTTATGCTAAGACTTCCTGAATTCCATGGGTTTATGCCCGAGGAAAGCCACAATGGTTATTTAGACATTGCTCTAGAGGTGGGGTGGATAGGATTGGCAATATTTATTATTTCCTTACTAATAAATATTTATTATGGAGTTCTGCATCTAACTCGGAGTCAAGGGCCAGAATCAGTATTGCCCTTGCTAATTTTAACCTATATCATTATGACTAATTTGACCGAATCTGGTATAAATTATATTTCTATGCCTTGGATTCTTTATGTTTTTATGACAAGCCGATTGAGCCTAAATACCCTCGGTAAAGCCAGTAACAATTCTCACATTAAGAAACCTTATTATTCGTGAGTCAACATCGCCCTTCACTAGAACGAGTATCCGAGAGTAAAGATAATAGCTGGTCCATTGTTTTTTACCCAACTTTTCAACTTTGATCATTTTTTAGCGGATGTACACCTTTAATGTTCGATAGGCTAGCAGCATTAATTCAAAAACTTAGTCCAGGCTTGCGTCAGGTTCTTGCCAACACCTCTTGGTTGCTGGTTGATAAGATATTTCAAATGGGGCTGGGTTTAGTGGTAGGCATTTGGGTGGCACGTTACCTACAACCCCAAAGCTATGGACTTCTTACCTATGCCTTTACTTTTGTCTCCCTGTTTAGTGCGATTGCCGAATTAGGGCTAGGTACCCTTGTCATTCGTGATATTGCTCGCGATCCTTCTTGTAAAGAGGAAACCCTGGGAACTGCTTTTGTCATTCGGTTAATAGGGGGTATTGCAACTCTCCTATTAACTGTCGGAATAATTTCTTTGCTCAAACCAAATGACCACCTAACTCGTTGGTTAGTTGGTATTATTGCCACCAGCACAATCCTTCAAGCCTTTAAAACCATTGACTATTGGTTCCAGTCACAACTCAAAGCCAAATATATTGTTGTTTCTAACAATGTAGTGTCGGCTGTCTATGCCGTTTTAAGAATCGTCTTGATTCGGCTACAAATGACTGTTATTGCCTTTGCCTGGGCAAGTTTAGCTGAGTCGGCTTTGAGGGGACTGGCAATGGTTATAGCTTATTATATCAATGGTAATCATCTAAAAAGATGGCGATGGAGTTTTTACCGAGCAAAAATCTTACTTCAGGAGAGTTGGCCTCTGGTTTTGTCCGGATTAGCTGTTTATGTCTATTCCGAAATTGATCAAGTAATGCTAGGCTCATTATTGCCGGATACTACTCAATGGCATGGCTATGGATATTAGTAGCTCTGCCAATTTCTCTATACTTCCATTTTACGAATCTTCTAGAACCAATGTCTTTTCCTTGGTCGATTACACTCTGAATTGCTCTAACTCAATGGTGGCTAAATCTCTTTGGTGGACAAAGCGAGATGAGATCCCAGGTGCAGCGAAGTATTTTTCCATTAGTTGTTCTGGATCTTTCTTACCTCCCCTCTCTGCCTCAATCAATTGGGCAACATAGGTACATAGATCTAGCCTGACGGCGTTGAGCTGCTTCAGTGTCTGTTCGCGGATGACCTGTGGATCTGGGGGTGATTCCCGCCAACGCTTGACCGCTTGCGCCACGGCGTCTGTTTGGGGGGGAACAATGATTGAATTCTTATCGTTGAAGAATTCGTCCCGTCCGCCTTTACTGGGTGTACTCACCACGGGAATTCCACACAGGAGATATTCAACGGAAGCTAGCATTGCTCCTTCTTCTGCCGATAGGCATAAACCCGCGTAAGCCTGATTGATTTTTTTAGCTAATTCAGGACGCGGTATGAATTTTCTATTATACTCAGCATGTGCCAATTCTGGACAGAAGGTGGGCAAGTCACCGCCGTAGGAAACAACCATCAAGCGTTCGATGTCTTGGGCAAGCCAATGCCGCTTAAAGGCTTGAAGCTGGGCGATGTAAATAGCGTCATAGTGCTTTGGTTGCTCAAAAGGTTTGTAGATATACTCGTTGACATAGAGACTGTTACTAAACTGGGCTCCACGTATAAACCAACGTCGCCGCCAAACCTCTTCGTCGGCAGCATTGACCATGAAGTGATGTTTCCTGCCTTTGATTGAATGCAGAATTTGATTCTTCTTGTGTCTCACGATCCGTTTCCATCGCCCAGTATAACCAGCACAACTTTGTAAAGCATGTTTCGGTCGGAATCCTTTGGGTAATGGAGGAAAGTCACCAACATAGGAAACGATAAGGGGTTCAGTACTGAAGATGTAAAAACCATCGAATAACATAGTAATATACCTGTAAGTTGTACAGAATAATAAATTTTACCGATTTACCTTTTTTGATATGATAAAATATTATGGAGAGATTTTAAAATAAAATTGTGCGGCAGTAAATACTCAAATGCCTCTCGTGATTTCCGACAGGATGACCTTAACTCTTCCTCTGATCTCTTGTCGTGAAACTCACCAATTATCTCTCCAATTCGGTGTACTTGCGAGTAGGGAACTAAAATACTGAAGTCCTCCCATTGCAAATTTCCCAAATCCGGGAATGTGGCATCTGGAATGGGCAAATAACGGGCAATTGAGTTAAGTTTGCTTGGATATTCCGTATTCCCCACAAAACCGACTGTAGGCATCGAGGGTTTTGCTATTGGTGAAACTTTAGTGCCAATATCATAAAGCCAATTCGGTGTAGCCACTGATTTTTCAGTTTTACATTGATAAGTGGATACGGAAAAAACAATTTCTTGAGGTTGAGGATTATATTCTGATCCGCCTGTGAAAGTTATTACCGTTTTGCCTGAAATTAGAGCTTTACGATTAAAGTGATAAACTGAAGACCACTTATCGGTTGAGAGAATATAATCTTTATAAGTATTTGGGGTAACAATTAGAGAACCCGCCTCTTGCAAATTTTTAAATCGGTGGATATGTATAAACTGATTTAACTTTTCCCTCAGCAGGTTCCAAAAAAGCAACTCGGGGTCAGTATCAGGGGGAGTCATATGCAGCAGTAAGGGAACTGGGCGAAATCCCGGTAGGATGAAATCTTCCTTGACCCATATTTCCAAAGGGTGTTGCTCAGACCAGATTGGTTTACATTGATTCATCGTTTTGTGTTCTCGCTGTTGAATTATAGAAGTGGTAAAATTTGTCGGATAGATATTCAAAACAGTTGTTCCAGAATTTGGAATATTCCGAAACCCCTAGTTACTGGATTTAATATAGTACCGATAGTATCTCCAACTCTAGTGAAACCAGAGCGACCGACAACAATAATATCGTTATTCTGGAGAATAGGGTTGCTGTTTTCGTTGATACCCTGGGCAAAATCAATCGACACCGTGCGCTTGGTAACGGTGCCATCAGGGTTAAGGCGAATCAGTTCGACCGAACTCTTCCGAGCTCGCTGCTGGTCGAATCCACCAGCCGCTAGAATCCCTTGATTTAAAGGGGTATTGGGGGGGACTTGCACCACTCCGGGTGCTGTAACTTCTCCCACCACACTCACTTGAATGGTATTCGGTGCAAAATTAGCGGTCGCCAATTCAGTGGCTTGTTCCGGACTCACTTCAGTAGCAGTAGGAACTATAATCGTATCTCCTTCTTGGAGAACAGCGTCTTGAGTGAAATTTCCGGCTTGCAAAAGTTGCCACAAATCTACAGAAATGGTTTGTTCAATACCCGTTTTAGTCACCCGGCGGAGCTGAATCTGGCGAATATTTGCCATGGGTTTAGTACCCCCCGCTTTTTGGATTGCCAGGGTCACTGTAGGTAAAGCCAGGGTTGCTTCAGATCGGTTTGGGTTTTCACCACTGACGGTATAGGTGCCAGGACGATAAACTTCACCCACCACGGCAACAGTTCGCGGAACATCGGGCGCAGGCGCAAAGCTAGTCGCTGCGATTTGTCGCGCTTCTTGGAGATTGACTTGAGTTGAGGTGGGAACAAAAATAATATCTCCATCCCGCAGTACCAGATTTTGACTGAGATTACCTGTCTGCACCAAGGCGTAGTAACCTGGACGATTGACTTCTCCAGAAACTGAAACACTAATGGGACGCGGCGCTACGAGAACCACGGTGACGAGGGGACGTTTGAGAAAGCGAGCGTACCGATTAGATATGATCTGGCTAGCCTGGTCT
This sequence comes from Coleofasciculus sp., assembly GCF_046565525.1. Lineage (NCBI taxonomy): Bacteria > Bacillati > Cyanobacteriota > Cyanophyceae > Coleofasciculales > Coleofasciculaceae > Coleofasciculus > Coleofasciculus sp. The sequence goes on from NZ_JBKHUP010000076.1 coordinate 20,233, forward strand.
AGGGTCAGTCCTTCGACAAAGACGCTACCAATGAGAGGTAGGGAGAGGGAACCCCCTGGTGGAATTTGGTATTCTTCACTATACTGGGGAACTTCTAGAATATCGAGGCGAATGCGATCGCCGCCTCCTAAGGTGTAAGCGGACTCAGAAGCTCCTGAGTTGGCAGGCAGTTGGGGGAGTGCCGGATCTTCAAAATTGGGTAACTGAGCGAGACTAGGAGAGGGTTCCGTTAGGCTCAGTGCTGCGGAAAGAGTTAGACTTGCTGCAACTGACGGGGTTATTAGCTTTTGCAGTACACTGGGCATACGCCACTTAATTTTCTATAACTCGATAGTATTCATTGTATCTCGCGAGCCGTTATCCTGATTGAAATGGAGTTTAGTTAACTCAAGGTATTCTATGAAACAGCTCCTTTTACATCCTTTAGTGTTTACCCTACTTCTAGGGGTCGCCTTCCTTTATATTGTTATTGGTTTTCAGTTGATCAGCCGCCAGCCGCGATGGGGTGAAATCGTTGAAAGAGTTTTTATTATTTTATCTATGCTGATTATTGGGGGTATGAATATCGCCTTTAGTGGTCGGTTTCAACCTAGAAACCTCTATGAGCCTGAGGTGTCGCTTGCCTATAGGATTATGGCACTGGGACTCTATGCTCTCTTTTTCATTTTACTCCTTCCTAGGTTGTACTATACCATTCAGGAATTGCGTTATACCTGGTATTTTATTCTTAATAAAACACCAGCTTTTTGTGCTTATATTATGATAATAAATCTGTCTTTTATGGTTTCAGAAACTCCTGAACATACCCTCAAAGCTAGTCTAGTTTTTTTTATAGTAACAGTATGCTTTATATATGTCGGACAACAATATAATGTAAAGGAGATTTTTGATGTGTTGCTTTGGTATCACATAGTTGTTCTATTTTTGAGTCTAATTTTCGGCAATAAAGTAGGTTCTTGGCATGGAATTTATCTTCACAAAAACGTTTTTGGGGCAACGATGGCTATGGCTTTCACTTTAATGTATTTACAATCTATTCGTCAACCAAAATACAAGTTTCTATTTTTAAGTCTAGCGGCTTTAGCGCTTTTTTGCGTTTTTCAATCCCAAGGGGGTCTGGCTAGGGTTTTATTGGTAGTCCTAATCTCCCTCTTGGGATTTCTAAGTTTTATCAGACGCTTGCCACCTAGGTTGGCTTTTGCGTCCATGGCTGTCTTTCTGGCAATTGGAATTTCTATCGCGATTTTAATCACAGAAAATGCGGAATATATTATTGTAGAAAAACTGGGTAAGGATATGACGTTAACGGGGCGGACGTATGTATGGTATAGAGTGGTGAATGCCATTAACAGGCATCCTTGGTTAGGCTACGGATACGAAGGCTTTTGGCAATTTTGGCAGGGTTCCGATAATCCAGGACTTGCCATTACGGTCACAGAAGCTGGTGGAGATGGTTTTATCCCACATCATAGTCACGATGGTTACTTGGATGTTGGTTTAAACTCAGGTTGGCTAGGGTTGGCTTTATTGATAGTTTCCTTATTGACAGCGATTTATTATGGAAGTTTACACTTGACTCGTCATAAAAACTCTGAAGCGTTATTCCCTTTGATCACTTTAACCTGGATAGTGATGATCAATACTACAGATGGCGGTATAGAACAAATAAGTATACCTTGGATTTTATCTGTTGTTATGACCACAAGATTGACTATGGAAACTGTAGAAAATTTTCAACCCCCTAAATCTATTGCGTTTAAGTCAAAGTTTCCGTTAAAATAAAAAGTACTATCCATATAAAGAATAAATAATCCACATTTTGTTGCTATTTTTACCTAGATTATTAATAATCAGTTACTATATTTCCCCAGCGTATAAATTTTTAGAATGGTGCATAAGATAGCTACGGTAATTGGAAAACTTAGCCCTGGTTTACGCCAAGTTATTGACAATATATCTTGGTTGCTAGTGGAGCGGCTCTTCCAGATGGGCTTGGCATTGGTGGTTGGTATCTGGGTGGCTCGTTACCTACAACCCAAAGACTATGGTCTACTCACCTATGCTATGACCTTTGTCTCGCTGTTTAGTGCGATCGCGCAATTAGGGTTAGGGACAATTGTCATTCGGGATATTGCTCGTGATCCTTCTAGCAAAGATGAAACGTTAGGGACTGCTTTTGTTCTCCAGTTCATTGGCGGTATTGTTACGTTAGTTGTAACCGTGGGTACGATTTCTCTGCTCAAACCGGATGAAATCTTGACGCGCTGGTTGGTTTGCATTGTGGCAACTGGAACAATAGTCAATGCTTTTAATACCATTGACTATTGGTTCCAGTCGCAACTCAAAGTCAAATATCTCGTTGTTGCCAACAATCTAGTATCTGCCGTCTATGCCGTTTTGAGAATTGTCTTGATTCGACTACAAATGACGGTAATTGCCTTTGCATGGGCAGGGTTAGCTGAGACAGCGTTGAGGGGGCTGGCAAGGAGCATTGCTTATTCTATCAACGGTAATCATTTGAGCCGATGGCGATTTAGTTGGCATCGAGCCAAAACCTTACTTCAGGAATGTTGGATACTGGTTCTGTCCGGATTAGCAGTTTATGTCTATTCCAAAATTGATCAGGTGATGCTGGGGTCTTTGTTGTCAGATACGACTCAATTGGGGTATTATTCTGTGGCAGTCAAGTTATCGGAAATATTTGACTTTCTACCGATGATCATCTATCAATCGGTTTTTCCTAAGCTTTCAAGCTTGAAAGAAAAGAATCCAGAAGACTATCTGAATAAATTTCAAGTTTATTTTGATACAATGACCTTACTCTGGATAGGCATAGCAGTTCCGATTTCTTTTCTGTCCCCTTATATCGTCAATATACTCTATGGAAAATCCTATGCTGCGACTGCTCCCATTTTATCCCTCTATGTATGGGCGCAATTTGGCACTAACTTTGGTGTTGCTAGAAGTGCTTATCTCGCGGTGGAAAAGAAATTGCATTACTCTCTTTATTCGAGTGTTTTTGGCGCATTGACTAATATAGCCATCAATGCTATTCTTATTCCACGTTTCGGTGCTATTGGTGCGACTATTGCTACTATAATGACTTATTTTATGGTTATAATAGCTCTGAATTTTTATTTGAGAGAACTCAGACCCGTTGGTAAGATGATTCTCCGGTCTTTAAACTTATACAAAGCGATGACTAGGTTGTTGGGATTGGTAAGATGATTGAAATTAAACCTAATATTCGGTATCAATCCAACTGTACGGATTGCCAAGCAGCACTCAAACCTTTGGCTGTGCAATGGCTGGGGATGCATGTTGTTGTTAAATGTCAATGTGTTAATTGTCAGACTGAATTTTTAGAAAGTCTTAAAATTCATCATTTTATTGAAAATAATTTTATAATTAATCTTGATAAAAAAATAGTTTTTTGTCAAGAAAGTGTTCACAACCAATGGTTAGCTCAAAACCTTATTGATTCTCTGCAATATCCTGAATTAGAAAAACTAGAAATTTCTAAGGAAGTTTTCCAGGAGTGTCATCAAGTTATTATTTTAAACTGTATTGATTATCTGTATGGACACTGCCTGTTAAAGTTACTGAACGCGCAAAGACATCTAGATTTAAATCCAGATTATGGTTTAATTGTTATAGTACCTAAGTTTCTGAGATGGATGGTTCCTGAAGGTGCTGCCGAAGTCTGGACTGTACCGATATCCTTGAAACAAGGTCAATGTTACTATCCTAGTTTTGCTGAGTTTGTCAGTGAAGAATTGAAACGCTTTGATGAAATTTATATCAGCAAGGCATATTCCCATCCCTGTCAGTTCGACATTACTCGCTTTACGGGAGTCCAAAAGCATTGCTTTGAACAAGAAGACATTAAAATAACCTTTATATGGCGTGAGGATCGCCCGTGGTGTAGTATGTCTTTTTTCAGACTTATCAGAAAACTCAAAATATTTTACCTGGGATTATTGCTCCAAAATTGGCGGGTGAAACGATTATTTAAGGAAATTAGATTACATGTACCTGAAGCCAAGTTTGTGGTTGCAGGTCTAGGTACACAGACTAAATTCCCTCGGTGGATAGAAGACGTAAGGATTGATAAGTTTGACCAAAAAATAGAGAAGCAAATGTGTCAACTATACTCAGAAAGTCGTTTAGTTATCGGTATTCATGGCTCCAATATGCTGTTACCCTCTGCTCATGCTGGTATGACCCTAGATTTGATGCCACCGCGCTGGGGTAACTTTGCTCAAGATATCCTCTATCAAGAAAATGATTCTAGGCTGGCTTCCTTTCGCTATCGATATCTGCCCATTGAAACCAGCATTAGCCAGTTAGCAGACATAGCTTCATCTATGATTAGAGAATACGGGAATTTTGTCTTGAATATGACTGCTGATAAGCATAAATGAAACACCCTCATTTTCGTCGTATTTAAACTGAAGTTCGTTGACATTAAGGTTTAAATGCCGATATGGCGGTTGCTATATTTATCTTTATGAATTCAAAATTTTAAGTTTCGTAATTTTCTTAACTTGCTACGAATACCAAATAAGGAACGTCCTGCTCTCATATAAACTTCGGCAACAGCCAACCCAAACTCATGATCACCGAGATGCTCTTTGAGTAGCTCATGATTTGCTATTAATACTTTGTACTGGTCTTGAAAATGCTTTAGTAAACTAATTTTAGATAGCCCTGAATTAGTTTGGCGATAATTGCTACCTACGATGCCAGAATGCACCCATTGATTTGCATCTGCAGCTAGCCGTATTTTAAACTCCCAATCTTCATAGGGAGCGAAACCATCCTTTATTCCTCCAACATCTAAATAGACTTTTTTGGGCAGTAGCATATCTCTAGGCGTCTTTACTACATTGTTGACCATCCAACGTAATCTTTGCCTTCTATCCAAACTTGCAAACTCTGACATATCTAAAATATGACTCTGTTGGGGTTCTGTGTGTGCGATGTAAACATCAGAACAAGCGATGGCTCCAGAAGTCTCTTCTATCGCTAAAAACTCCCGTTCAATTTTTTGGGGAGAGTACCAATCATCTCCATCTAGTGTTGTAATTAATTCACTTTGAGCTGATCTAATCGCTAAGTCTCTGTTGGCTGCTACTCCAAGATTTTTTTCCCTATAAATTGGCTGAATTTGAGGATATTTATGAGCAAACGACGCAATTAATTCTCTCGAATTATCTGTCGAGCCATCATCTGCAATAACAATTTCTGTCACAGGCAGAGTCTGATTTACTACGCTAGTGATAGCATCCTTTAAAAAAATCTCATTGTTATAACTTACAATAATACAGCTAATACTAGGCATTTTAGAGGCTTCCCTAATAGAATTTATATTTTACCGCTTATGGAGCTAGTAAAATATAAAGAAATATTCAAAAATTGAACTCAATTGAATAACTAGCTTGATTTAATGTAACCTTAAGAAATTGTACACCAGTTTGTTATTCCCTTGTCATGGATAAGAACGTCACCTCCCACTCTATTTAAAGGGAGCATCCCATTTGGGAAACACCATTCCCTAAAGCAACAATATTTAAAGGGCTTCAGCCCTATAAAAAGAGCTAACGCGCCAAATTGGGATGCTCCCCTATTTAAATCATTACGGCTTTTCAATCACGAATACAACATCACCCCGATTCGTAGCAATTCTCCCCAACGATAGCAATCCAATCCCGTGAAAAATAATGTTACCTATGGGAGCAAACTTGCCAAACATAACTCCGGGGTTCCTTTCAGCGTAACTGTACTCAATTTTTATCGGAAGGCCCTGTTTGCGACAATAGGCTTGCATACCTCGCCGTGAGACAACAGCATCGTAAAAAACCGGAAAAGGCGCATATCCTGGCTCCCCAGCATGGGGATATCCTTGAATATATTTTTTATACCATACATGCACCCAAAAAGGTAAATACTTAGACGCAAAACCATAGACCGTATCTGCATCAGGAATTCGCAGCATCAGAACACCTTTTGGTTTTAACCATTGAAAAATTTTGTCGAGTACCTGCTCTGCACCATCAACATGCTCAAGCACATAAGACGAATAAATCACATCGTAATGATTCTCGTCCAGTTCAACGGTTCGCAAGTCACCAACAATCGTTTTATCTAAATCTTTCTTCTGGTTTTTTCTGATATCTAGAGCCTCTTCACTTAAATCAACACCTGTCAGTTCATAGTCTACCCCCTGCAAATTCAATCCCCATTCTTGCCCACACCCTGCCTCCAGAATTTGGATTTTTCCCGAAAAGTTCTCTCTTATATAATTCGCTAAGATTTGAGAATTCTCGTCAGACCAGGGTGTTATATCTAGAATTTGCACGTCTGCCATTGCCCTCATTGCAGTTCTCCTCAAAAAAACTTTTTTATTGGCACAATTGAATAACTTCCTTTATGCCTAGGCAAACAGAACTTTTAACATAAAGTGAAGTATCTTGAATTAATTCCTGGATTTTGTGTAAGATTAGTAAATTCTACAGCAGCTTGTTATTCTTTTGTCAAGGGTGAGAACCTCCCGCTCACTCAAAGCCCAAAGCCCAAACTCACGTCAGGTTCCGAGTCATTAGCTTTCACTGAAATATGAACCGCGATCGCACTGCCATCCTGATCACTTGCCATAACCGTAAACCCAAAACCTTAGCTTGTCTAGACGCCTTGTTTAACCAGGTACTCCCGGCTGAAGTCACCCTGGATGTATATTTAGTCGATGATGGTAGCACCGACGGTACAACCGAGGCAGTGCGACAAACTTATCCTCAAGTTAAGATTCTCCCAGGGGATGGGAACCTCTATTGGAACCGAGGCATGCACAAAGCCTTCGCTGAGGCACTTAAATACGACTACGACTACTACCTCTGGCTCAATGACGATACCATACTTTACCCAGACGCGATCGCATCCCTACTCACCACCTCTCATCATCTAGCCGCACAAGGGGAGGAAAAGGCGATTATCGTTGGTTCTATGGCACATCCCGAAACGGGGAAACTCACCTATGGAGGTTTAGCGCGAAATAGTTGGTGGCATCCTTTTAAATATAAGCTTGTAGAACCCGATAAAGACCCTCAACCCGTTGACACAATGAATGGTAACTGTGTCTTAATCCCCCGTTCCGTTGTCCAAGCCGTTGGGAATCTAGATCCTGCCTTTACCCATAGTATTGGCGACATTGATTACGGCTTGCGGGCGCAACAACAAGGGTGTACTGTTTTGGTAGCTCCAGGATATACCGGAAAATGTCAAACGAACCCTCCCCAAGCCCATGCCTGGTTAGCCCCCGAATTAACCCTGAGGCAGCGATGGCAAAAAGCCAATCAAATCAAAGGCTTTCCACCCGCTGAGTCAAAGGTATTTTGCCAGCGTCATGCGAGTCGGTTGTGGCTTTTCTTTTGGGCACTCCCTTATGTAAGATTGGTTTCAATTTCAATCTTGGGTGCTGCCGAAGATAATAAGACCTGACAACGCACAGACGCTTGAGCAAAAACTAATATTTTCCCACTAACTTTTTCAACCATGGAGTCCCAGAATGAGAACGCGAGAGATTTTGAAAAAAATTGCTTACAACACCTTCAAACCCCTTGGCTTTGACATCCCGCGCCGCCGAGTGAGAACGTCCCTAGCGGGAGTTCTTGATCACATCAAATCTCTTAACTTCCAACCCCAAACTGTCATCGATGTCGGTGTCGCTTATGGCACATTTGAACTGTACGAAAAATTTCCCCAAGCCAAGCATCTTCTCGTCGAACCCGTAGCCGAGTGTGAAGGATTCCTCCAAGATATCTGCCAGAAATACAAAGCCCAATACGTCATCGCTGCTGCTGGCAAAAGTCCCGGAACTATAACCATCAACGTCCACCCAGGTATACAGGGATCATCGATCCTCAAAGAAATGGAAGGCAGTGATGCTGATGGAGTTCCCCGTGAAGTTCCAATGGTAACTCTTGATGATTTATGTTCCGAAAGGAATTTAAAAGGTTCTTATTTAATTAAACTAGATGTTCAGGGAGCAGAACTCGACGTGCTAGAAGGGGCAAAAAACGTACTGCAAGAGACGGAAATGATTATCCTGGAAGTATCTCTTTTTGAATTCATGGTCAATAGTCCCCAATTTTACGAAATTGTAACTTACATGAAAAACCAGGGATTTGTGGTATATGATATTTTTGGCAATTGCGTTCGTCCCCTTGATGGCGCACTGGCTCAAGTCGATATGGCATTTGTTAAGGAAAATGGACAATTTAGGCAATCTCATTTCTACGCCACGAAAGAACAACGTAATAAAATGAAGATATGAAGTAGAGATGTAGCCTGCTACGTCTCTACACAATGTTTTTAGCGTTTTTTCTATTTAACGTGGTTTAGGTGACTGAATATTTGGAGTAATTAACAAGTGAATACTAAAGAAAATATTCATGTCGCTTGGCTGCTTCCCTCGATGGAAAGACAAAATTACTGGCAGCCACTGTTTAAAGAATTCACAAAAACCTTTCCAAAAACTACCATTTATACGGGATATTGGGAAGGATTTGTTCCGGGATTTGAAGGAACATTTACCGTTGAAGTGGTGGGGAAAACGAAATTTGTCCCCACGACTCAAGGCGTTGGTTACAGTCCCGGCTTAATTGTTGTATCTCCTAGAATTATCAGTTATCTGCTCAAGTTTCGACCTCATGTCATCTTTGTTAGTGGTTTCTCCCTCTGGACGCTCCTCACTCTACTATTTAAACCCTTAGGAATGTGGAAGGTTGTTATTGTTTACGATGGTAGCTCTCCCACCATAGACTATATCAATTCCAGACGGCGTTTAATATTGCGAAGTACGATGGTTCGCTTTGCGGATGCCTATATCACAAATACGAATGGAGGCAAAAATTATCTGACCAAAGTCTTAGGTGCTGAAGAACAACGGGTTTTTGCTCGACCTTACCAAGTACCGGATGTCAAAACCTTACTGGGACGTCAAGAAGAGGACTCAGAACCTCAACCCGAGTTACAGCATCCCATTTTTCTGTTTGTGGGCAAAGTCATCCCCCGCAAAGGACTTCAGTTGCTCTTACAAGCTTGTACAATGCTCAAACAGCAGGGCTATCAAAAATATACGTTGCTCATCGTAGGTGATGGAGAACAACGGGAAGAACTAGAAACCTATAGTCAAACTCAGGGGTTAACCGATTCTGTACACTGGGCAGGTTGGGGAAATTATGACCGCTTGGGTGCTTATTTCCGCCAAGCTGATGTTTTTGTTTTTCCCACTTTAGAGGATATCTGGGGGGTAGTTTTGCTGGAAGCCATGGCTTTTGGTAAAGCTATCTTGTGTTCTAAATGGGCGGGTTCATCTGAACTTGTCGTGGAAGGAGAAAATGGTTATATTTTTGATCCCTATCATCCGGCAGAATTAGCTGAACAGATGAGACGTTTTATTGATAATTCAGATTTAATTGTTTCAATGGGTCAAAAGTCTCAGCAGTTTATCACCCAGCATAATCCAGAAGCGGCGGCTAAGTTCCTAGTAGAGGTGACATCTTTTGCCTTGAAGAATTGAATTGATAATCCAGAAACGAACGAGAGAGTAGTTTACTCTAACACTTTGCGAAAAAGCTGCGGATAAAACTGTGCTGGCGTTAGCCGCTCAAAAAGTGACCGTAACTCTCGCTGCAAGTCGCGAAATTCAGACGGAGAAAGCCGAGAATGCCATTCCATCAACCGCTCAGGCAACTCAGGTAAATGGGTAGAGGGGACTCGAACAATCAACTGAGCCCAAGGAATCTCTTCTTCCAAAGGCAACATAGAGTCTGTATCAATAAGTATCGGGATCTTACCTAAAGAAAGCGCCTCATAGAATCGCCAACTATAATTATCCGTACCGCGAACGCAGAGTGCATAGGCATTACCCATCAAATTGTCCAGGAATTGCTGACGCAAGTTTCCTTGTACGTTAGGACTCATTCCCTCATGCTTTCGCCCGATAAAATCCGCTTTAATGCGAGAATCTTTTTCTATAACCTGCATCGTATCGGTTCGTAGTGGGTGACAACAGGTCATCCGAATACCGCGAGTTGTGCTACAGAAAAAATTGGTTGCCATACGCCGGGTCAAACTCTTGGGCATCATCCTCCAGATGGCAAGTCCTAATGTTCCTCCCTCGCGACCACAAAAACTCACCGTTGGCAGAGGTTCCTTTTCCATAGGTTGCCAGTCGCAGATACCCAATTCCGCCATCAGATCAAACCCGTCCCCCCCCAGAAATGCTGGACTAATAATCACCCCTGGTTCTTGAAGTGAACGATACCAAGAAAAGCGGATGATATAGTCAAGCCACTTAGGTTTTCGCCGCTCATGGCTGATGTCAAAGCCAATTGAAGGTAATCCACTCTTGGATACCATTGCGCCAATCTCGCTGAGTCGCTTGGGGTGATAAAACGAAACATTAGAGGGTAACAAAAACCCATCAGAATCTTTATCCTCAACGATTTCAAATCTTTCTTTCACCACCTGATTAAACGCTGGAGAATAAGCACCACGCCATGCCTTGAGAATAGGGCATCCATCGGGCCATCTATCCGCTTGTGCCAATTCCACACCGAGAGTGGTCAGTTTCAGCTTTCGTTCCATAACTACTTCTCACACCCTTACCAATGACCCACTTGTGTTTTAATCTTGCAAAACTTCCTGATAAACCTGATGCCAAACTTCTGCCTTAACCTGCCAATCATAAACCTCCTTGACGCGCTTTTGACCTGCCTTTCCTAGACGAACTCTTAACTCTGGGTCACCCGCTAAACGTATCATTGCTTTCGCTAAACCCTGCACCGCCTGCTCCGGATCAGATGCTGACACCTTAATCCCTGTCTCCGCCGTAACCTGAGTGGCGGGTCCGCCTAAATCTAAGCAAATCACTGGACGTCCTGCTGCCATGCCCTCCAAACAAGTCAATCCACCGGAGTCATGTAAGCTGGGATGAACCAAGACATGGCATTCCTCTAACCTATCCATGGATTGCTCACGGGGCAGATTTCCCCAGAACTTAACTTGGGACGCAACCCCTAACTCCTCAGCCAAAGCTTGTAGCCGCTGCCGTTCTGCTCCATCCCCTAGCAACCAATACTCAGCATCTGATAAATCTGCTCTAGCAAAGGCACGTACTGCTAGATGATAACCTTTCCAGTGCAACAATCTACCCATACTAATAAATCTTAGTGGGGAATTCTCCGCCATGGCACATTGTTCTAAACTGGCTATCTCTGACTGAGATAACCCAATCTGAGATAACACTCCCACATTTTTAGCCCCCAACTTAAATAAGCGCTGGGCAGTTTCCTCAGTTGTCCCTTGAGCTAAGACACTGCGCTGAGCCGTGATCCGAGTAAATGGGTCTTGTTCTCCCAACCGTTGAGCTAGGTCTCGCAGGGTTTCGTAAACCTTTCCCCGTAGACTAAAATCACTCCAAAACGGCTTGGGTGCCTGCTCACCCCCACCGACTGGTCCCCAAATAAAGGGAATGGGCAACAATGACAAAAAGCTGGGAGACCAAAACTTGACGTAAGTCACATGATGTACTAAATCAAAACCAATCTGGCGATGCAACGGACGAGCAACAAAATAGGCTTGAATCTGCCAAAGGTAGTAGTGCAGTTGCACAGCGCCTTGCTTGTTTCTCCAATCTTCCGTCCAATTCAGGGGATCAAAATAGATAAAGTGCAGATTGGGGACAGGATGGCGAACCAGTTCTGCCTCAATTGGATCGCGAAAAATCGTTCGGGTTAATACCCAAGTTTCGTGATACTTGGCAACTGCCAGTGCCATATTCCAACCGACTCCCTCCTCAGAACCACAACCCGGTTCACAGGTATAGGCAGATACAAGGATTTTCATCAGCGGATTACCTCTTCGCAAAGACTTAAGAGACTTCCAAATGTAATTTACAGACTATTATTCGAGAGATTTAGTTGTAAGTCTTTCTGCTAAAGTCCCTATAGTTTTTAAACAAAATTCACCTGAACCACTAAATCATTATAGTCGCGATCGCCTCCATTCCATTCATCCTCAAACCCAATGGTATTATCCCCCAGCAGGCGGACGTGGTCTACCCCATCCGGGTTAGCTCCCATAAAGGCAAAATAAGCCATCACGTCTTCACCACTCTGATTATGGGGATTTTCTGCCAAAAATTCCTCGGCTGTACCATCAGCGATGATAAAGGGAGCAAGTAAAGTCCCAGCCGGGAGTCCAGCATTTGTGTCTAATCGTTGGCGAACAGCCGCCTCGGCATAACCGGGATCACCGGGGCGCAGATCCCCAATGCGACCATCCGGGTCATCAATGAGATAAAATCCAAAATTATTGTCATAGTCCGCTTCACTATTGACGCCAAACTGAGCCGGAATCATACCCGTTACCTGATCCCGTAAGTCAATAATTTCCCCTTCTTGCCCTCCTTGTAACTGAGTGCCTAGTCCTGAATCAGTTTCCGTGAGTTGAACATTGAACACTAAGTCATTAAAGTCCCAATCTTCCCCATCTTCCCACGCCAGGTTATACCGATTATTACCCAGTTCGGATACCTGTACACGGTCGAACTGATCCCCATTCCCGGAGGTCAAGCCCAAAAATACATTATCAGGCGTCCCTCCAGCCGTCAACTCAGACCGTACTGTATCCGTGGTACTATTTCTGACTAGGTAAAACCCAAATTCCTGGCCCCCATCTACCCCAAATTTACGGGTGAAACTTAAATCCGGAAACTGATTGTCGGGAAGCACGGAGAAAATAACTTGAGATTGGTTGAGGGCGGCTTCCAGATACCCAGCTTTCCCAGGAGCGATACCGTTAATATAACCCGACTCATCATCCACCAAAAAAATGCCAACTTCATTAACTGTATCCGTGTCACTTCCCGTTAAATCAAATTGAAGTTGCACCGCATCTGAGTCTCCTTCAACCCGGAAAACATCTTCAGATGTGCGACTCAATGCTGGTTCTTGGATAGGTACAGGTTTGGGTACAGGTTTGGGTACAGGTTTGGGTACAGGGTTGGTTATGCTATCCGTGGTTCCCTGGGTGGAGATAGCAGAGGAATCACCAATTTCGTTAATTGCCCTCAGGCGATAGTAATATTGCGTGTTCGCCGTTAAGTCGGTATCCCGGTAACGGGTAACATCAGCCGCTGTAGTGGTTAATACTGTCCAATTCTCTTGGTCGCGCGATCGCTCTATTTTGAACCCTGTTTCATTATTACTCCGATCCGCCCACGTTAGTTCAATGTCCGTATCTGAAATTGCTGTAACGATTAAGTCACTTGGATCGGCGGGAAATGTGCCTCTAGGACGGCTAATTACAGCCCCGGCTGTTACATCTGGATTACTGGGTAAGGGTGGTGTTTGCACCATACCGCCGTTATCTATAAATTTCCCCAGTTTAGGGTCAATGAACGTAACATTTGGAGTTATTTTCGTGTCACTATGAGCAGGTTCTATAGATTGGAAATTTTCGCCCCTATCTTTGAACGTAATATTCGTGTGATGATTAACCTTTAAATCCTTACCGTCATTGTCGGCAAAATTATTGGCAAGCAGGGTATTTGCCAACGTGACATTTGCTGACTCTTCTGCCCAAAATCCTGCGCCTTGAAACCCAGCGTAATTGTTGGCAATGGTGGTGTTGGTGATGGATGTGGGATAAGGATCATTGGATAAACGAATTGCTCCACCAATACCCCCTTTACCATTGGTTGCTTCTGCTCGGTTCCCGTAAAAGGTACTATTGTCAATCGTAACCCGTTCAGTCTCTCCTACCCACAAACCCCCACCTTGACCCAGTGAAGGGTACTCCGCCAACGCAATTACTCGATTGTTGGCAAAGGTGGTATTACGGACGATAAACTCACCCAAGTCTTGCCGGACGCCACCACCAGCAGCGAATCCTTCGGCATTTGCCGTAACCTGGTTATTAATGATCGTGCTATCTTCCAGGATAACTTTGTCGGCTTCGTAAACAAAGAGAAAAAGTCCACCACCGTTACCCACAGCGGTATTACTATCAAACCGACTATGGCGAATCTCAATAGTACCAGAGGTTTTACCTTCATCTCTGAGAGAAGCCCCATCCGTGAAGATTGCCCCACCGCTACCTGTTGTAGCGTTTTTAAAGAAAGTAGAGTTTTCGACAGTGAGATCCCCTAAGAGGTTGTAAATTGCCCCACCTGAAGTTGCTTGGTTATCGGTAAAAGTAGAGTATTCTACCGTTAAAGTACCTAGAGGAGCATTAATCGCTCCACCTCTAATTGACTTGTTATCAATAAATTCGCTACCGATAACCGTGAGAGAGCTTTCGGTATCAATCGTAATCGCACCGCCACCCCTATCTTCGTTACCTAATGCACTATTTTTCTCAAATGTACTGTTAATTACAACAGTTGTACTGCGCCACCCGCTAAAGATAGCACCTCCTCCATAGTCCTGAACGTGGTTGTTTTTAAAGGTGCTATTCTCTACCGTAAGTTTTGTGCCACTTGCCGTCCAAATGCCAGCGCCTGCAAGCTCTTTATCGACTCCACTTGTTTTGCCATTGGCAATGGTCAAATTCCGTAATGTGACATCAAGAAAATCACTAAATGAATTACCCTGTATCAAAAAAACGCGGGATGTTTTGTTTCCACTGATGGTTAAACCTGGGGCATTACCGCCATCAATAATCAGATCTTTATTAATTTCTAATTGACCCCTGGTGAGGGTAATAGTCTGGTTCGCCAGACCAGAGTCAAATTGTATCGTATCCCCTGCCTTAGCTTGCGCGATCGCATCTCTCAGAGAACCCGCTCCACTGTCAGCAGTGCTTGTTACCGTAATGGTAGTCATAATTTCTATAAATGCACCCGTTTTTTGCCAGATTGAATCTCTCCCTTGCCTAGAACCTGAAACTTAACGTGAAGTCTAGGTCAGGGGATTCTACACAGGGTGTCACTGTATTAATTCATCATGAATTTTGGATTACTCCTCATCACCCATGCACAATGATGTGAATTAAGCAGCTTCACCGAGTTGGCTTATATCATGTTTCAAGTCTCTCGACTTGTTCAAATTTTGCTCGTTAAACTGAACCCTGTAATTATATTTTCTCTGTCTGTAGTAAAAATACTTGGTTTAATCAGCAACTGTCTACCCAAAAATCGATTCTTCATAGAATCTTTATGAAATGCTTTCTTTATCTTCACGAAAACTTTATGGTAATTTGACCAACTCTCTTTACTTACACAAGGGAAACTGAGAGATTTACAAAAGTTTGTAAAGATTATTGAAGTAATCTTTGGCAATTGGTGGATTTAAGTTTCGATCTATGTACAACTATTGACAGAACTGAGCATTTATAAGTAAATTGCTTCCCATAAAGGATTTTATTGTCCAACCCAAAATAGGTTAACACCGAACTCAAAAGACTTAGCCAGACCATAAGGATAAACTCAAAAGCCGTTTACCGTGCGTCTTGCTCACTCTAGGTCTAAAGAAAAAAGGTTTTGGGAATTCGGGCGATAAAAAGGCGCATCCCCCCTTGGGTAGATACGAGGAAATAGAAGAGGAAAGAGGAATGAATACTCAAACGTTACCAGCCCCCAGTCAAACCAGTATCATCGGGATTGGCGTTCATCGGACAAGCTATGATGAATGTACCGACCTGATTATTCAAAACGCTAAATGGCATCTATCCTGTATAGTAGCGGCGACAGATGTGCATAGCATGATGCGCGGTTATCTTGACCCTCAAGGTCATGGCTATCGTCTCAATCATTTTTCAATAGTTACCCCCGATGGTCAGCCTGTACGCTGGGCAATGAATCTGTTTCGCAAATCCGGAGAAAAATATCTGCGCGATCGCGTCCGGGGACCTGAACTTATGTTAAGGGTGTGCGAACGAGCGGCGGCTGAAGGCGTGAGTATTTTTCTCTATGGCTCCACCGATCCGACGTTAGAACAATTACAAGTCAAGCTGACTCAAAAATTCCCCAACTTGAAAATCGCTGGAGCAATCTCTCCACCGTTTCGAGCTTTAACTCCAGAGGAAGATGCTGAGTACGTCCAAACCATTCGCCAATCAGGAGCGGGTATCCTTTTTGTCGGACTAGGATGTCCAAAGCAAGAAGAGTGGGCGTTTACCCATCGTCATCGCTTGGATTGTCCTATACTTTGTGTCGGTGCTGCTTTTGATATGCATGCCGGTCAAGTTGACGAAGCCCCAATCTTAATGCAACAGTTCGGCTTAGAATGGCTCTATCGATTCCTGCAAGAACCCGTTCGTCTGTGGAAGCGCTATTTATTGATTAATCCGCTTTATCTGGTGCTGGTAACTTTGCAGTTCTTCAAAGTCTTGCCCCGACAAAAAAAGAATAATCGAATTGACTACCAAACTTCTCATATTATATGACTATATGAAAAGAAAGAGGATCAGATTGGTAGTACCGGAGAGCCTGCCGCTTGAGAAAATACTAAGTTCTAGGTAGGACAAGGGCAGAGAATTTGAGAATTTATTGTAATAATGCGTGCGTCAACGCCTGATCAGATAGTAGAGTAAAACGACTTCATAAAGTGGGAGATTATCAATAATTAAGTGATTCAACGCTAGAGCAAAAATGTAGGGGCGTAAGGTTTGCGGCTCCCACATACTTGAGCGGCAGAAAATCAATAAGTAATAAGTAATATAGGGAAAAGGCAGTCACAGATAAAGGAGTAAAGTTGGTGAAACCAGCATTGATAAATGGATTGTCCGCCGTTCGTATTCTCAGTCGCCTACGGGTGATTGGGGTTGTCTTGTTGGTCTCATTACTCCTGTCTGGCTGTGTCAACTATGATGTTTTAGTTAACGTCAGGGATGAAAACCACGGCACGATTGTGCAGCAAATCCGCCTGGGGGAACAACTGAGAAGTTTTAGTAATGCTCAAGCGACTGAATGGCTTAAAAGTATTGAGCGACGTGCCAAGGAACTCCAAGGAAAAACGACACGCCGTTCTCAGCATTCGCTTGTGGTGACAATTCCATTTAGTAATGGAGAGGAATTGACCACCAAGTTTAATCAATTTTTTAACCCAGTGAACCCAACTCATGGGAGTGCGAAGGATAGGGGAAGCGTTGATTTACCCAGTCTGGACTCGACGTTAAGTATAAAGCAACGTAGCTTTTTTGTGGTGCAACGGAATCAGTTGAACTATGAACTGGACTTGCGATCGCTAGCGGTGCTTTCGGCAAATGGTAATATTATTGTTAGTCCGGGTTCGCTATTGAATTTGCAGTTTAGTTTGCAGACTCCTTGGGGGGCAAACATTATTGAGCTAGGTGATAATACCATCACGCCCCAGATTTACGAAAATGGACGACAGCTTGTGTGGACTCTGATTCCCGGTCAACTTAACCGCCTAGCTGTGGTGTATTGGGTTCCTAGCCCTCTGGGAATCGGCACAATTGCGATTGTGCTGTTGGTATTGGCTGGTTTTTTGATTAAATATAGGTCATTTCCGGGGACGGCAACGGCTTGAGATACCAGTGCCTCAGATACCCAAGGCTCAGAGAACTATTGTCAGTAAACAGAGCAATAGGGATTCCGTCCATTCCACCACCGCCCCATAGGTATCCCCGGTATGTCCCCCCAACTGACGGTAAAACCAGAACCCGGTCAAAAGCGCGATCGCACAACCTCCTCCAGCTAGAATTACCCCTAGCTTAAGACTACCTCCGCTCCAGATTAGGGGCAATCCACACACCCCCAGGAGTAACAATCCCCCCCACAGACTATCGTTAGGTATCTGAATCCCTTGTTGATGAAACGCGCCTTTCCCGGTGGGTTTGAGGTAAGGATAAATCGAAATCGCCACCACTTGTCCCCAGCGCCCCCATCCAGCTACACTGATTAATGCCAACCAGCGATAGGCTTCAATATCGGTAAGCGCCGCCGTTTTTAGTAATAGTAGCGCGATCGCGGCCATCGCCCCAAACGCCCCAGTAACGCTATCTGCCATAACCTCCAGCCGTCGCTTAGGATCTTGTACACCTAAGCCATCTGCCGTATCCATTACGCCATCAAGATGCAGTCCTCCCGTGAGTGCTACCCAACTCACCACGATAACCCCACTCCGGGTCAGGTTAGGCATCCCCCAGTATTGCAATACGGCGTCTAGCACCGCTAAGATAACACCAATAAATAGTCCCACCCCAGGTGCCCAACGGGCAATGCGCTCAAAGTCCAACCCCCAACTCATGGGAATGGGGATACAGGTATAAAAGGTGATCGCACCCAGCCAAGACTGCCAGAACTTTTGTCCCATCTGCCACATTGATTGAACGTTAAACCACTTCATAGAGAATAATTTAATCCAGGGGGACACCGGTGCAGGGAAGCCCGGAAGCACAGGGATACAGGCGTTAGAAAGCTATTGAGCGGGTCAGGATTTGGGTTCATCGTTTACTACACAGAAATTTACGTATATTGTCCGATGAATAGCTGGCGAATATTGGGATAGTATGGTCTAGTAACCCTACTGTAATACCCGTAACACTCAAGTATTTCAGAACACAGTCCACCGGCACGAGCCTGTGGATGAATTTCTGATTCTTGATAACTACAGCTTCCGACTGAACCTTTAGCTGGGCAGTCGTTAAGAAAAGAAGTATTGGGTTTTGCAGTCGCGTCTAATCACAATGCCAATCCTCCTGGCAAGGCAATATTAGCCCCTTATGCATCATAGGCTTTACCCATGAGTTATCATCAACCTCCACGCCGACTTCCTGCCCCTTGTATTATTGATACGGGCATTATTATCAATAAACAAGACATGGGACGCCTACTCACTGATTTGGGTCGCGTCCGCTATAGTCACACCATCGATAGTAACGTGCAAAGTGAAGGGGAAGGATATGTGCTGGAAGTCTTTGCTGATTCCCGCCGTTCTACCCTAATTGCCAATCAAGCTATCTACATCAATGTCCAGAGTTTTGATTACTTGCAACTGCATCAGACGCCGGAAAAGCAGGCTTATTTTGATTTAGTCCAGGAGAACCGTCGGCTGAGGCTGATTCCTCTATCCAACCCGTTACAGGAGCAATCCGTCGAAACCCTCAACGCCGAAGCTCTGGAAGCCATGGTTACCCAAGTCCTCAATGCCCGGTGGGACGTACAAATTGATGATGAGGGCGAATGTCCTTTCTAATCGGTTTGGCTGTCCGAACAGAGCAAGTACAACAAGGCTCCCAGGCTACAGTTGTTTATGGCAGGGTTTCTGCTTTTTCCTCTGTTGTTAACAGCTGGGTATTTGCCGCCCTACTATACTCGGTCATTGCGGAGTGAATCTGAGGGAAGCGAAAACCAGAACAAGATTTTCCGCTGTTATTGGTGTATGCCTTTTATCCTTGACGACTGATTCGCTGGCATTGTCAAAAAACCCTGACAGTACACAAAACAGATGATGAGCCACAATAATCAAAGCACGATCACGAACCCTTAACCGCGTTGGCTCAAACATACAATTCATTTTCCTTCCAATGTCAGGCATGGTGCAGCCAAACCAAGGCACGCGCCGGTTTACTGCACAGTCCCCATGGTCTGATAGAAACGCCCCGGTTTATGCCCGTGGGTACTTTGGCAACGGTCAAAACTCTAACGCCTGCTCAGTTAGAAGCGGCACAAGCACAAATTATTCTCGCTAATACCTATCATTTGCACCTGCAACCTGGAGAAGGGATTATCCAGCAAGCGGGAGGATTGCATCACTTCATGGGTTGGCATCGCCCTATTTTGACGGATTCGGGCGGCTTTCAGGTTTTTAGTTTAAGTAAGTTGCGCCAAATTAGTGAAGAGGGTGTGGTTTTTCGTTCGCCTCGGGATGGACGATTGATTAATCTCACCCCAGAACGGTCAATTGCCATCCAAAATGCCCTAGGGGCGGATATTATTATGGCATTTGATGAATGTCCCCCTTATCCGGCGAGTCGTTCGCAGATTGAGGCGTCACTGGAACGAACGGATCGCTGGCTTAAGCGCTGTATCAATGCTCACACTCGTGCGGATCAGCAAGCGCTGTTTGGTATTGTTCAGGGTGGTGTTTATCTGGATTTGCGTCGTCAAGCGGCTGAGTCTTTGGTGTCTTTGGATTTACCGGGCTACGCCATTGGTGGGGTGAGTGTGGGGGAACCGGTGGAATTTATCCATGAAATCGTAGCAGCGACGGCACCGTATTTACCCGCCCATAAGCCACGGTATTTGATGGGGGTGGGGACGTATCGAGAAATGGTACGCGCGATCGCATCAGGTGTGGATTTATTTGATTGTGTGATTCCCACGCGCTTAGGGCGTCATGGGGCGGCGTTGGTTCAGGGGGAACGGTGGAATTTGAAAAATGCTCGGTTTCGTGAGGATTTTACGGCGTTGGATTCGACTTGTCCCTGTTATTGCTGTCAGAACTTTAGCCGCGCCTATCTGAGTCATCTGGTGCGATCGCGGGAAGCTTTGGGCTTTATGTTAATCTCTCTGCATAATGTGACGGAGTTGATTCGCTTTACCCAACAGATTCGAGAGGCGATTTTTCGGGATACCTTTACCACAGATTTTGCCCGGTGGCTAGGGGATGAGGTTGATGTGAATTAAACGGTTATCGGTGAAACCTGACCTGATCCGAGGAAATCATCAACAATGATAAAATCTCCCAATTCAAAGGGACGATCAAAGAGGATAGAGAACTTGATTGTCTAAAAACGTAACCTTTGACACTCCTGACGCCTAAAGGCGTGAGGATTCTTTCTTCTCAGGGACACCGATGTGTTTACCCTCACAAAGCATCTTGACCGTGTGTCCCACGGCTGC
>NZ_JBKHUP010000077.1:0-40897 GCF_046565525.1 Coleofasciculus sp.
ATGGTTTCAAACCGATGAACCCTCTGAGAGCAAAAGTCCTACCCTAAATGTACCTCATCAGCGTGGGAAACGCTGTATAAGATTAATTTTCTGATTTAATGCCGCAATTTTTTTGTCAATTTTATTCAGAAAGGAAACAACTTTTAATTGTTCCGCTGGAGTAGGGAAGGGCAAAGGTAAAGCCATAAAGTTAGATGTTGATATATTCATGCGGTCATACCTTGCTCCGTAATTTGCAACGCTGCACATGTACTTGTGCCATAGCGACGTCTGAAAAAAGTATTCATAAAATATATTGTCTCTACTCTTGAAGCGAAATACTGTATATAGGGGAGACATTACGCCTTGCCCAAGATTATTTTTCTTGACCGGACCAACAGGTGCGCTTACCGAAATTCGAGGATTGTAAACATAATCACCCAGCTCAAGAATATAGTAGCCAGCTAAGTTTTCAGAATTAGCAATATCCTTATTAAAATATTCTTTTTGATCCACAATTCCTTGTGAGGCTGAGTTCGTTAAGACCCGAGTTATAGATTGATCGTCGTTTTTCCTGGTTTGTCTAGTTGCAAGTTGTCCTAACTTTTTCTTTTCCCAGTCAGGGAAGGGGGAGCCGTCGTCTTGTTTGAAGCGGATTTTTTTGCAAAAGAGTTTTTGCATTACGCCCCGTTTATAGGTTTGTAATAGCTCGTGCTTGCGGCGGAGTTGGTCTAGTCGAGTGGCGATCGCCCCCAAAAAACTAGCAATCTTTTCTTGTTCTTCAATTTTTGGAATTCTGACAATTATTTTTTTACACACATCTGCATTCAACTTAGGTTGTGCAGTACCAGTGTTATAGCTTTCATATCTCAGATTTTCCAGATATTCTGCAAGAAAAGAATCAGACTCTCTCGACTTAAGAACATGTGCGTGATTGTTTACCCAAAATTTTCCCTCAGCAAGGAAGGCAATCGGTGTACTTCTGTTAAGAATGTTTGCGCCATCTTCCGCTAAAAGAATATATACTCCATCAAAAATATATTCATTTATATAATCAATGATTCCTGATGCGCCATAGTAAGGATAAATACCTTGTTTTTGCTGTCTTTCTTCAAAACTCAAGGGTATCCTGGATTTATCATAAAAGATACTGACTTTTCCTAAGGTTGATTCCGTCCAATCACCCTCAAACTCAGGAAACCGCAACTCAGGCACTCTTTTCTTTACTTTCTTACTCATTCCCTAATTCCCCAGTTCTACAAACGGATTGAGAATAGTTAAGCTATCTCCAATCAACAAACCGTGTTGCATATCTTCTGAATACAGAACCTTAGCCTGAGACTTTAGAGCAGTCGCAATTATCAGACTATCCCAATAATAAAAATAATAGTTTGATCTTAACAGACAAGCTTTTTTAATCTCAGCAGTTGTCAAATTGACAATTTCACACTGGGCTTCAAATTCTTCAACCAACTCTAAAATGTCCTGATCAATAATGTTGGTTTTCCTTTTTAGCACAGCACAAGTTTCAGTAATCACTTGGGTGCTAATCACAAGACTACCATCGACAGGTTGAGTTAAACTAATCGCCATGAGCCTTTTTGACTCATATTGTTGAGGATCTACTTTGGGATCGATGAGAAACCGATAAAGCCAAATATTAGAGTCAATGAATTTTTTATCCATTGCCTCGCTCATGAATCTCATCTCTTGACAAATCACGCCAGCCCACTGCTATTAAAGGTTGCTCGGCAAGACGATCCATCAGTCGAGATGACTTAGGCTTGATAGTTACTTCAACTACATCGTTGCCAACTATACCCATATATTCATCAGGAATAACGATTTTGCCTTGCACCACTTTAGCGGTAAATTGAATCATTGCATTCATTAATTAAATCTCCTTTAGGGAATGCCTTTATTATATTTCCCATCCCCTAAAACGGTGCCTCAATCCCCAACTCCTTACAAAACCCCCGAATCAGTCGATCCGTCCCCGCCATTTCCTTGTCAACTGCCCGGATCTCCTGCACCACCGCATCTAAATCAATCGGCTCCTCCTCCTCAAACGTATCCACATAGCGCGGAATATTTAAATTAAAATCATTCTCCGCAATCTCCGCCAGCGGTGCCCGATAACTATACTTGTCCTCCTCCAACCGTCGCCGATAGGTCAATATAATCTTATCAACATCCCCATCCCGCAAATAGTTCTGGTTCTTCGCCTTCTCAAAATAGGCACTCGCATCAATAAACAGCACATCTTCCGGCTGCTCTCGACACTTCTTAAACACCAAAACGCACGTCGGAATACTCGTCCCATAAAAAATATTCGCAGGCAACCCAATCACCGCATCCAACCAATTGCGCTCCTTGATCACATACTGACGAATCGCCCCCTCCGCCCCGCCGCGAAACAACACCCCATGGGGCAACACCACCGCCATCGCCCCGTTTTCATCCAGGTGATGCAGCATGTGCTGCACAAAGGCAAAATCCGCCTTTGATGACGGAGCCAGCCGCCCATACTGACTAAAGCGGTCATCGGACTCAAACAGCTTATTCGCACTCCACTTCGCCGAAAACGGCGGATTCGCCACCACCGCCTCAAACCGCCTCCCCTCATGCTGCGGATGCTCCAGCGTATCCTCTTGCCGCAAATCAAAATTGCGATAATGCACCCCATGCAAAATCATATTCATCCGCGCCAGGTTATAGGTGGTGCGGTTCATCTCTTGCCCATAAAAATCCCCCACCGACTCCACTTCTCGCGCCACCCGCAGCAGCAAAGAGCCAGAACCACAGGTGGGGTCATACACCGACTTCAGCCGCTCCTTCCCCGTCGTCACAATTTTCGCCAACACCTTACTCACCTGCTGCGGCGTGTAAAATTCCCCTGCCTTCTTGCCCGCACCACTAGCAAACTGCCCAATCAGATACTCGTAGGCATCCCCCAGCACATCGCTCTCGGTGTCCTCTAACCGAAAATCAATTTTATCCAGATGCACCAAAATCTTAGCGATTAGCGCATTCTTCGCCTTTGGGGTGCGACCTAGCTTCGTGGAAGTTAGATCCAGATCCTCAAACAGGCGATCAAAATCCTCCTCGCTTTCCTTACCCATAGTGGAGCGCTCAATGCTATTGAGTACCTGGGTCAGGTCATCCAAAATGAATACAGAACTTTTTTCTAGCTCCTCGTCGCTAATTTCTTCGCCATTTTCTTCAGCTTTCTTATTGCCCGGTGCCCGCTTCGCTAACGAACTAAACAATTCAGACGGCTTGAGGAAATACCCTAACTGAGCAATGGACTCCTCTTTGAGAGCCTCTAAATATTCCTGCCCGTCTTCCGAGTCTTCGTCAATGTCTAGAAAATCTATTTCATCCTCAGCCAAGATTTCATTGGCGTAAAGGTGCTGACGCTCAGAGAGGTACTTATAGAAAATAAATCCTAGACAATAATCCCGAAACTCATCGGCATTCATCTTGCCCCGTAGCTGGTCGGCAATATTCCACAACTGAGTTTCGAGCTTTTTCTTCTGATCGTTTGTCATTCGATAGCCTATATCCAGACAATAGCCGTTATCATCGACAGTCTTTAATCATAACTAAACATTTAGCGAGTCGCTAGTGCAACGTTAAAGCAAAAAATTAGGATCAAGATTTTCTGGAAGGCATAGCCAATAATGCCTCCCAAAGAGGGCAAACCTAAAATCTAGTCTTGTATATCTTTTACCATACCAAAAAGCATCCCCGTGAGATGGGGGTGCTGGAAATTCAAGATTTTTTAACCCATCTTGCCGTTGATCGTCAAGTTGCAGCTTCTACTCAAAATCAAGCCTTGAGTGCTTTGCTATTTTCGCCACTCATTGCAGTTAAATGACATTCAATTTGTCAAGATGACACTAATCTGACAACAATGACAAATAATGTGGCAATCGACAAAAATGGAGAATACCGGATTTGAACCGGTGACCTCTGCGGTGCGATCGCAGCGCTCTACCAACTGAGCTAATTCCCCAGACTACATTTACTTATTTTAACACTTATGGCTCATGGTTACTAACCCACAACTTGAGCATAGACTTCCTGCACGCGCTCAAGTTCAAGCTGATGGAGATAATCAACCGTCCAGTCAGCTTGACGCTGAAGCATGTGGAAAGGATAGGTATTAGCAACGCCGACGACTTCCATCCCAGCTCGTTTTGCCGCTTCAATGCCAGCAGGTGTATCCTCTATGGCAAGACAATCCGAGGATTTTGCATTAAGTTCTGGAAACTGCTGATTGAGGCGTTCCACAGCTAACAGATAGCCATCCGGTTCAGGTTTACTCACCTTAATGTCATCACCTGCCACAATAACCGGAAAATATTGCAATAGTTTAGCCCGATCCAAGACTAACTCAACTTCCGATCGCAAAGCACCACTCACCACTCCCATGGGTAACTGAGCCACGCGGATTTTGTAAATTAAATCTTCGACTCCCGGATATATGGGTAATTTAGATAGAGTTTCCAGTTGACGGCGGTAGGCGTCGGCTTTTCGGGAGATCAAACGGGTTAAGTAGTCATCATCAACCATCCGACCTCGCTTTTCCAATAATACTTTTAGACAGGCGCGATCGCTACGCCCCAAACAATCCTCCCAGTAATCCGCCGCCGAGGAACGCAGATTTTCGCCCAGCATAATTTCTTCGATGAGTTGCTGGTGAATCGACTCATCGTTAATAATCACGCCGTTGAAATCAAACAGAACTGCCTTTAAACTCATAAGCTGTTCAGTATTTAGATTAGGATACTTAAATTCCGCAAAGGGAATGGGGAACAGGTAATAACCCATTTAAACGCACATTAGCTGACCCCATTCGTCACTATGCTGGAGATGGAATAGTTCCTAATTTTGCGGAAAAACGCGGAAATTAGTTTGTCAGAGTAATCTTGACTGGGTGAACTACTACACCCTCTATCCCATTGCCAAAAGCATCTGGGACTACTTTGCGAATGATGTTGTAACTGCCGTTGATGTCGGCGTTGAATTTGATGCCGATTTTTGATTTGTACAACCCACGCTTAACACGACGACCGCTAAATTTTACGGCTTTAGCCTCTGGGCTTCCGTGAACAGGAATAAAATCTCCATCCAGGAAACTAGCAACCGACGTATAAGATTCTTCGGTGATGATGACTTTTATACCAACCCGTTCAGCTTTATAGGTCAACATCTCGATAAATCTTGCATGGGGAACACTAGTAAAATTCTGATTATTAGCCTTACCTATACGGATTACCTGCTTCCAGTTCTCGTTTTTGCCAATCACAAGAGTTGATATATTTTTCTCAACCAACTGGTTGATAATAAACCGACTGGATTTATGGAGATAGTCGTCAATCTTGAATCCTCGCTTGGTTGATAAACGCTGAATTCTATTTGACGTTTTTCTGTTTCCTTTGAGTTGAGATTGCCCTTCGGCTTTTTTCTTGTTGTAGTAATTGTTAACCGCCTTAACCGGTCTGCCGTTAATCAGGAAAGGGTTGAATCCTTTTTGATTTGAAGTTACAGCCGCTAAGTTGTTCAGTCCAATATCTATACCGGCTACCGCTTCACCGCTAACCAATTGCTGAATGGGTTGCTCATAAATCACCTCAACCACGTAGTAATTCAGGCGGGGAACAATTCTTACTTCATTGATATCCTGCTTGTTGCTAGATATCATAAGCTTTGTTCCCGATGGCTTAATCCATCCTTTTTTCAACTCTTTCGAGCTAATAGCCTGGATGGTGTAAACCAGCAGATTACGCCCCTTCTCTTTATCTTTATACTTGGGAAGCTTGGGCTTGCCCAAGAATAAGACAGGGTTTTTATTGTATGCCTTATTAGCTTCTTTCCATGCTTTCCAGTTCCTGTCCAAGCACCGCAGGACTTGTTGAGAGACTTTGCGAGGTAAGGCACAATAAGACTCCTCTAGTCGCATCCGAGATGCCATCTCGTTGTAGGAGAGGATTTGGTTGGTTTTAAAGAAGTGTTGACGAATTTCGTAATTGGCTCGGTTGTAAAGATTTTTAGACTTGAATGCCAAATCATCAATCTCTTTCCATTCTCGACTTCCTTTACGAACTACGTGCTTCTCAACAAGTCTCATTGTCTTCCTATGATTGCAGCTCGTTAATGACTTTTTCCGTCTTACGCTAACTGACGCCTTGTGATGAGAGCGTAATCCGATAATTTCATGCGGTAATCTTATCGACTTATGTATATAGTACCGCAGATTACCGCAATTTTCCGTATTCTTAATAAATGAAAACAATACCTTGGGAACTGAAGTCGTCTATTGTACGGCGTTGAGTCCGTTGGTACACTTGTCCTTTTACCGGGAGAGGTTTCATTCCCTGGGTAACCTGATTCAGCCACCACACGTCTTGAGTTTGCACCGCTTCAAAGCCGGCTGAACCCATCCAGGCGTCTACGCTATCGGTGGCGTAAGCTTTAATATAGGGTTCTTCAAACACCTCCGTTAACCAGTTTACTTGACGCAAGGTTCGCTGATTGGCATTGAGAATCAGAACTTGTCCGCCTCCCTTGAGGAGTCGGAAGCTTTCCCGCAGAATCGACTTTGCCACGGCTGGGGGGGTTTCGTGGAATAATAGGGAGGCGGTTACCAGGTCAAAAGACGCCTCTGGCAAACCTGTCTCTTCCGCTTTGCCATGACGCCATTGAATCTCTACCCCGGCGGCTTTCGCTTTGCGTTCTGCCATGACTAACATATAAGGTGATAAATCTAAACCGATTACCTCAGCTTGAGGAAATGCCTGTTTTAACAGTAGGGTAGTTGAACCCGTACCGCAGCCTAAATCCAGAATCCGTCGCGGTGTTCCCTGGATGCGATCGATTAACCCCTGGCGTACCCAGGTTTCATTGGGAGGTAAAGCGTATTGAGTTATCGGATCATAGCTGGTTGCTGCACCACCATTCAGGTAACCCCCTTCAATACCGTGGAAGTTCTGACTCTTGTAGTAATCAGGGTAAACCAACTCAGGTGTCGAGACGCGATCGCTCTCTTGTTCCCAGTCAATACTCTCATAAAGCTGGCGCAGTTGCTCTCCGTCGATCAATACGCCAACGATGGGTTGTAAGAATCGCTCCCAAAGCGTGTCTTTGCGACTTACCATAAGTTTAATCTCTAATGCTACTTGTTTAACTTATTGTAATAATTTTGGCGCTTCTGAGCAGAACATCCCGATTTGGGTATGTCTTAGACCACCAATTCAGTACTTGGTCTTGACAAAGGCAACGTTTTGTGAATATTAACATCCCCACTAGAAAAAGAGCAAGTAAGTACCTGGACATAAATTTTGTTAACTAAGTTAAGAATTGTAAAACCCCTCAATCTCTTACTATGCCCTGTGAAGAGTTCCCCCATCTCAACCGTCAAGTTGAATTTTGTCGGACTACTTATGAATAATGATACCTAACTAATAATTGCAGTTAGGCAGTTTTTCTCCGGAAAAAGAATGGTTTCCCACCACGATGTTGGTGATTTAAATCACTTTATTAAGTTGATCGATTTCATCAAATTAATACTACATGGCTCACCCTCAGAGCGGATTATAATCAAAACTCTAGATGATTTAACTCTCTATAAAGAGTGGAATATATCGGTAAAGTTATAAGTGGGAATCAAGAAAAGGTTTATCTCTCAACCTTCAGGTTCTCCATCTATTTAATTCCTCGAAATCAGGACACCAGCCGATAATGATTACCTTTTCCCTCGAACCCAATTCTGTGTCTGCATCTAAGCCCTGGAAGCTGCAAATCTGGCTCTCGCCTAAATCCCAGGCGATTTACTACCTGCATGACCCCCAACAAGCACAGTCAATACTCGAATTTATTCTTGCCAAGAACAATTCTCAAATCAAAGAACAAGGGGAGTTATCCTTTGCTGGCTTAATTCCCCGTTCATTAGCATCTCATCAGCCTTTCCAAGCTAACGCTTGTGTTTGTTAAAGTCTTTTGAGAAATTCCCATAACCCGTCAACCGTCAACCATCAATCGTCAACCCTAACCAAAATCATCATTCTTTCTGATAAACTCCTAACCGAATTGCTTGGAGATGCCGCAATTTTTCAGGTAAATATTCATGGCTGCCAACAACAAATACTCCTCCAGGAATCAATTGCTTTAGCATATCTGATAACACTTTTTGTTGTAAGTCCGCATCGAAATATGTTAATACTAGGTTCCGACACAATATCAAATGATTTGAATATTAGCGTCTAAGACTAACTCAACTGTTAAATTCAGTGGCTAATTATGTAAACGTAAAGGCTAAAATACTGTATAATATCCTCAGTAGAGTTGTGGTTCCTTAGAGGAATACGATGACGAGACTGGCTCATGACAAGCCAGGTTGGTCGTTATAGCCCTATCTCATTGAGGAAGAACTATGTCTGTAAAATGGCGATTGAATGTGCTGATGGCTGAGCGATACCTGAAAAATAAAGACTTGACGGAAGCAACGGGAATGCATCCTGTCACCATCTCTAAGTTGAAGAATTCTCAGGAGATGCCAGAACGATTAGAACGGGCAACCCTGGAAAAGCTCTGTGCGGCTCTTAACTGCCAACCCGGAGATCTAATGTTATGGGAACCTGACTTGAAAACAGTAGAAACGTCTGACTCGACTCATCAGCAGAGTAAGAACAAACATCAAGGAGCGTCACCGTCAGAGCTACGTCGGGGACTAAGTACAGAAAAACCTCCCCAAACCTCCACAAGCGAAACAACGGTTGAGTATCAGAAGTAGGAGTAGTAGCAGTGATGCGAGTTCTGGTTTCTTATCATCTTATCCACGAAGTTTTGCTGAATCGTCCGGGATTTGTTGAAGAAGCTGATCAATTATGGGAGTTAATGCGTTCGGGACAGATTCAGGGTTACATGACCCAACAGGGTTTAGATATTATTTACATTGATCTTCTCGATTCAGAAGGTGAAGATAATGCTGAGGAAAAAGTCTCCAAAATCAAAGAAGTTGTGGGTATCTGCCCTGTTAATCGAACAATCCGAGAACAAGCACGAGCGACCCGCCTTTCTGACGGAAAAGCTATATCAATATCTTCTGTTAATAGCACAATTAGAGAGCAAGCACGAGTAAGTCACCTGGATTACGAATCCGCAATAGAGTTGGTTTGTGCCATTGCAAATGGATTTGATGCCATTGTTACCCAGCATCCTCAAAATTTTAATGGGGATGATTTGGTGATAACAGTTACAGAGCTTTTGGATCAACAAAGTGAATCTACTTTCTTAGCAATCATCCAACAACTGAATGATGCTTATTACAACAATAAACCACTACCACTCGTTCAATTTCACCCGTTGGAAGTAAATCGTTATTTAACCTATCGAATCCGTAGCTCAATTACTACAGCACTTAAAGTATTTGAGACAATAAAAGAAAAAGGAAGCAGCGGAATAGATTCTACAGAGTTAGCCACTAAAGCAGGACTGTCTGAAAAAACAACCAATAGTATTGTTTTAGATTTGCAAAATTTTCATATAATCTTTCGGCAGGACGGAAAAATATTAGTAAAACCATCTTTGTTGAATTGGAGCCATGAAAAAATTACTGACTACTTAGCTGAAACATTAAAATATCACGTAGTTACACAAGAGGTTTATAAACAGTTGAGTCCTGGTGAACTCATTACGCGGTGGCGTTTGCAGGAATTGATTGCTGATGTATCTCCCCAGGAAAAGTCGGTAATTCCCAAATCATCAAGGGACTATATCAGTAGAATGCTTCCCTGGTTTTTCTTTACAGGATTACTGGAAGATCGAGGAAATGGAATAATTGCTAGACCAATTGGAGTGGGTAAGCAAAAAGGAAAATTAAAAGAAGACAGTGAAGTACAACAGTTAGAACTTTTTGCAGAAGACTGGAACTCTGACCCAGATTTAGTAGAAGCTAATGCGGCAGGGGCATCCATAATTCCACCAAAAACCTCATCCCACCACCGTTCTACTATAGACTTGCTAGATGAATTGCCTGGTCAAAGACTATTTAAAACACCAGAAGCAGTTGATCAGTATCTCCAGGAGGAACGTGATTCGTGGGACAACTGATACTGCCAGCATCTAGCCTTGTCTACGTAGATACTCAAATTCTTATCTATAGTGTAGAAAAACATGAGCCTTACTGGTCAATCCTGCGACCGATGTGGCAACGTTCTGCCAAGGCTGACATTCAAATCATTAGCAGTGAACTGGCATTATTAGAAACTTTAGTGGCTCCTTTGAAAAATGCTGACTTTGTTCTTATTAATGCTTATGAGACGCTGCTTCTGTCTACAGAAATGCAACTGATGCCGATTACAAGAGCAATTTTGAGAGAGGCGGCACAAATGCGTACTCAGAAAAACTTAAAAACGCCAGATGCTATTCATTCAGCAACAGCAATAGCTCATAGCTGTAGTATTTTTTTAACCAATGATTATGGTTTCCGCCGTGTTCCCAATCTGCCCCTCACTGTCCTGAATGACATTGTAGATCCTTAAATCAATTGAGCAATCCTTACCATCGCATATCACTCTCTTGATTTTTCTAATAATTTCCATGAGAATAACTAGAAGACACTGATAGGTTGAAGCGGTTTATTCATGCTTTTGAGGGAACTTGTCAAACCTGTTTTAATGACCAGTTTCAGCCAATCCCTCGCCCAGGTGGGGCGCTGTGAATCCATCCGTGTCAACTATCCGCCAAGCCACGTTTGTTGGGGCGGGTTTAGTCACATCTGGGTCAACAAAGAAAGGATAGCAGTAAAACCCGCCCCTACAGTCTGTGACTTAAAACTATCTTGTACTAGCCAGACCCCCATTAATCGATACAATTATCCCTGTGCCATTTGTACAAGGGTTCCATGTCTACTCTATCCTCTGCCCCCTTTTCCCCCGAAGAAATCGCCGCTGAAGGTATCAAGCCGGACGAATATGCGGAAATCGTTAAACGCCTAGGGCGTCATCCCAATAAAGCTGAACTGGGGATGTTCGGCGTCATGTGGTCGGAACATTGCTGCTATAAGAACTCCCGCCCTCTCCTCAAACAATTCCCCACCACCGGAAAACGTATCCTCGTTGGTCCTGGGGAAAATGCTGGCGTGGTAGACTTAGGCGAAGGACTCCAACTCGCCTTTAAAATCGAATCCCATAACCACCCCTCCGCTGTGGAACCTTATCAAGGCGCAGCTACAGGTGTTGGCGGCATTCTGCGGGATATCTTTACCATGGGGGCGCGTCCCATTGCGGTTTTGAAT
The DNA here is from genome assembly GCF_046565525.1 of Coleofasciculus sp. NCBI lineage: Bacteria > Bacillati > Cyanobacteriota > Cyanophyceae > Coleofasciculales > Coleofasciculaceae > Coleofasciculus > Coleofasciculus sp. Next base: position 11,282 of record NZ_JBKHUP010000077.1, read on the forward strand.
TCCCTGCGCTTCGGTTCCCTTGATAATCCCCGCACCCGACGATTATTTACGGGTGTCGTGGCGGGTATTTCTGGGTATGGCAACTCCGTCGGTGTTCCCACTGTTGGCGGTGAGGTTTACTTTGACCCCGCGTATACCGGGAATCCCCTAGTCAATGTGATGGCGCTGGGATTGATGGAAACCCCAGAAATCGTTAAATCTGGAGCGTCAGGAATTGGTAATCCCGTGCTATATGTGGGTTCCACCACAGGTCGAGATGGCATGGGTGGTGCCAGTTTTGCCAGTGCAGAACTCACTGATAAATCCATGGATGACCGCCCAGCGGTGCAGGTGGGAGACCCCTTCTTAGAAAAATGCCTGATTGAAGCCTGTCTAGAAGCCTTTAAAACCGGGGCGGTAGTCGCCGCACAGGATATGGGGGCGGCGGGGATTACCTGTTCCACCTCGGAAATGGCAGCAAAGGGGGGTGTGGGGATTGAATTGGATTTAGATTTAATCCCAGTCCGAGAAACGGGAATGGTTCCCTATGAATATTTACTCTCGGAATCCCAGGAACGGATGCTATTTGTGGCACATAAGGGACGAGAACAGGAGTTAATTGATATTTTCCACCGTTGGGAACTGCAGGCGGTTGTCGCGGGTAAGGTGATTGCAGAACCGATTGTGCGGATTCTGTTTCAGGGTGAAGTGGCGGCGGAAATCCCAGCCACGGCGTTATCGGATAATACGCCGATTTATTATCGAGATGTTTTGACCGAAGCGCCGGAGTATGCTAAGAAAGCTTGGCAATGGACTGTTGATACATTACCCAGTTGTACCAGTACGGGAATCGAATGTTCTGGTGAGGCTAAATCCTGGAGTGATATTCTCCTACAACTCCTGGATACACCAACCATCGCCTCAAAACGCTGGGTCTATCGTCAGTATGACCATCAGGTGCAAAATAACACAGTGATGCTTCCCGGTGGTGCAGATGCGGCAATCATCCGATTACGTTCTCCGGAATCGAGGCGACATTCCCAATCCGGTGTCGCGGCTACGGTAGATTGTAATTCTCGCTATGTTTATCTTGACCCTTATGAAGGGGCAAAGGCGGTGGTTGCAGAAGCGGCACGAAATTTAAGCTGTGTGGGTGCAGAACCTATCGCCGTCACCGATAATCTGAATTTTGGTTCACCAGAAAAGCCGATAGGATACTGGCAACTGGCATCGGCTTGTCAGGGTATCGCCGAGGCTTGTACAGAATTAGCGACGCCCGTAACGGGGGGAAATGTCTCTCTGTATAACGAAACCTTGGATAGCCAGGGAACTCCCCAACCGATTTATCCTACGCCGGTGATTGGTATGGTGGGGATGATTCCGGATTTGAGTCAGATTTGTGCTCAAGGATGGCACAATGAAGGCGATTTAATTTATTTATTGGGATTACCGTTAACTGTAACCACGCCTCATCTCAGCTTAGGGGCTTCAGAATACTTGAGTGCGATTCATGGGGTTGTGGCGGGGAAACCCCCCATCGTGGATTTTGAGTTAGAACGTCGGGTGCAAGCCGCTTGTCGTCAGGGAATTCGGGGGACTTTCCTGCGTTCGGCACATGATTGTGCTGAGGGAGGATTGGCGGTGGCGCTAGCGGAATGTTGTATTTCTGGAGGATTGGGGGCAGAGATTGAATTAGGACTAGCTGAGGCGTCTCTAGAACGGCGTTGGGATGAGATACTATTTGGAGAAAGTGCCAGTCGGATTCTGGTGTCGGTGAAGCCAGAAGCCCAAGCTGATTGGGAGGCTTACCTAAAGGACTATTTAGGGGAATCTGCCCAGGGTTGGCAACGGTTGGGGACGGTTAAATCTCTCTCTCAAGGATTAAAAATTTCTATCCCCAACCATCCTCCCCTAATTAACGCTACGATCGCAGATATGAGCGATCGCTTCTTTAATGCCCTAGAACGTCGCTTGTAGTCGTGTTGAGCCAGTCGCGGCTGACTAATGACCAATGATTAATGAGGCATGAGCCATGACTCACAAATTAATGGTATCGTTAAGGAATCGTTAAGTTTAATTAACGATTCCCGATTAATTTGCATTAATACAAGTCGAACTGACTGCCACTATCAGGAGTACGCCAATACCCATGATTCTCCAGCCACCCCACTCCTCTATCCCCAATTCTGCCCAATCTGATGAGATTGTCAGCCAACGCCCCGACAAACCTGAAGAAGCTTGCGGGGTTTTTGGTATCTATGCACCGGAAGAAGATGTCGCGAAGCTAACTTATTTTGGTTTGTTTGCCCTGCAACATCGGGGTCAAGAATCAGCGGGGATTGCCACCTTTGAGGGAGAACAGGTGCATCTCTATAAGAATATGGGACTTGTCTCCCAAGTCTTTAACGAAGAGATTTTGAACCAAATGCCCGGAACAATAGCGGTGGGTCATACCCGTTACTCGACAACCGGGTCGAGTCGGGTTGTCAATGCCCAACCGGCTGTGGTGAATACCCGCTTAGGTTCTTTAGCTTTAGCACATAATGGTAACTTAGTCAATACCAGCGAGTTGCGAACAAATTTACAAAACCGCAACTATGATGAGTTTGTCACCACGACAGATTCTGAAATGATTGCCATTGCAATCGGTGCTGAAGTAGATCAAGGTAAGGAGTGGCTAGACGGGGCGATTAGTGCGTTTAACCTCTGTCAAGGTGCCTATAGTTTGGTGATTGGTACACCAGAGGGGATGATGGGAGTGCGTGACCCCCATGGCGTGCGTCCTTTAGTGATTGGTACCTTAGGTACGAATCCGGTGCGCTATGTTTTAGCCTCAGAAACCTGTGGGTTAGATATTATTGGTGCAGAATACTTGCGGGATGTCGAACCCGGAGAATTAGTTTGGATTACCGAAGCGGGGATGGCGTCGTTCCACTGGAGTCGTAAGCCAGAACGCAAGCTGTGTATTTTTGAAATGATTTATTTTGCCCGACCGGATAGCGTGATGCAGGATGAAAGCATCTATAGCTATCGGCTGCGTTTGGGGCGTCAATTGGCAAAAGAAGCACCAACTGAGGCAGATATGGTGATTGCGGTGCCGGATTCGGGTGTACCAGCGGCGATTGGCTTTTCCCAGGAGTCAGGAATTCCCTACGCCGAGGGGTTGATTAAAAATCGCTATGTGGGTCGCACCTTTATCCAACCGACGCAAACTATGCGAGAGGCGGGGATTCGGATGAAACTGAATCCTTTGAAAGATGTTCTTATGGGTAAGCGAGTGATTATTGTGGACGATTCGATTGTCCGGGGAACCACGAGTCGGAAGATTGTCAAAGCGTTACGGGATGCGGGTGCTACTGAGGTTCACATGCGCGTTTCTGCACCACCGGTGACTCATCCGTGTTTCTATGGAATTGATACCGATTCTCAAGACCAGCTTATCGCGGCAACCAAGTCTGTTGATGAAATCGCTGCACAAATTGGTGTGGATTCCTTGGCGTATGTGAGTTGGGATGGTATGATGCTGGCGACTCAAGACAATGCTAATACCTTCTGTTCGGCTTGTTTCACCGGAGATTATCCGATTCCGGTTCCAGAACAGCTTAAGCGGTCTAAGTTGATACTGGAAGAAGCGAAGGTTTAAGCAAATCACGAAGAAAATTTCTTGCTTTTTGCTATAAATCGGGCGCACGCTCCGTCATTGGTGTTAACTTAAGCTTAAAACGAAAGCAATACCTTGATGCTAACCCCTCCCTAACCCTCCCCTTTGTAAGGGGAGGGAACAGGGGGTAAGGAGGAAACGAAGAAATCAAATGGCTTTGATTTCCCCCCTTAGCAAGGGGGGATTAAGGGGGGTTATTTTTAAAGCCGCGAGATTCTTTCGTCTCACTTAGCTTGTGTTTCCTCTTAAGTTGACACGGATGACGCTCCGTGCGCCTCTATTGTTTTCGGGCGTGAGGGTCATTATCCGTTAAGCCTCAAAGATTAACAACCAACGATTGGAGACTTAGACCTGGTTACTTGTGTGAAGGGGGATCTGATTTTGAATCAGTTCACATTTTGTTGGGTCGGTTTTTAGCGGATCGGCATTCAGAAGATCCCTTGCCTGACATATCCATGACGATGGAAAACGAAGGCTTTGAATGGGGCAAAGGATTGCCGTTGGAAAAGGTGATTAATTCTCAGGATGATTTGGAATTCTTGATGAAGCACCCGAATTTATTCCGCAATGCGATCGCGGTTATCGAACCCTGGGAACATGTCGGATGTAATCCAATGGGAGAAGAGGTGCGGGCTTCGCTGAATGTGGCGTATCTGGCGCAAAAAATCGCCGATTGTGATTCGATTCTGTTCCCGTTTTGGTCGTCGGGTGTGCTTGATCCAGAGTTAGTTGTGCCGATCATAACGTCAGGGTTAGCGGTGGTTGTGGAAGGTGGTAATCCGTCGGTACGCGATGCTAGCACCTTTGACGATGCCAAATGTTCCCTGGAGGAGCTTCATACATTCACAGATAAACTACTGCTGTCGCGATCGCCTACCAGTGCGCCAGCTTTATTTATCTGTTTGGGACATCAATTGGCGGCACAATCTCACATTCGTTTAATTAAACGAGCAGTGGATGAGGTATCCAGCCTAAAGTATCTGGCACGCGATCGCAATGGTAAAGCGCTAAAGTCATTGAAAAAAGTCTGCCAGCATATTCAACAGGTGGGTTGTACTCTATCAGTGAAGAAGAAAAACGGACACCTGATTGCCAAAAACTGGGATGATCCAGAATTTGCCGTGGGTCCCAATGAAAAGAAAGAGGTTGGCTATCGTCAGTTATGGCATTATCAATCTCCTGATAGCGACACGTCTAATATTCCCGAAGACTTGATTATCGCCCATGAGGTGACGGCTGATGAATTTGAAGGGGTGATCGATACCTCCATTGAATATGAACATGAATTGAATATTTCCATGTTTCACTCTGATGAAGTGAATGAGGAAGCGATTCTCTTTGCCAACTGGGCATATCGACTGCTTCATGATGCGATTATTTCACATCGGCATATTTTAGCCGGGAGTCCCTTATCCTGGTTAATGCAGCTTCCCTTTGCTGTGGAAATCCTTTGTTCAACGGCTGACGAAACGGAAGTAGTGACAGAATGTTCAGCAACCTGTATTAACTACAAAGATTTCGAGAGTAAATTGATCCGTCGTTCGTTTACCTGTCAATTCCATCCAGAACTCCTCCAAGATCTACGGGATATTAGTCATCGTCATCCTCCGACTTATGATGAGTTAAAGCATGATGATGGCGCTCGTTTATTTGCCCGACTATTGTATTCTGGAATGCAGGAATAAGGGCATGATGAAGGGAAGCTGGGGGAGCTTCCCTGAAAATTATGACCCGACGAGCGCGATCGCGCCTTCTGTGACGCTTGTCGCCAAAATCTTTGTCTTGACTTGATCCTAGGCTCAGGTAAGTTGTTTGCGATCGCGTGGCGGACATCATAATTAATCCTGGTTGCCCTAATTTTCTCTCATCACAATGAATTAGTCCTGCCCTTGCTAAGGGGGGAAATGTTCCCTCCCCTTGATCAGGGGAGGGTTAGGGTGGGGTTAGCATCAAGATATTGCTTTCGTTTTAAGCTTAAATTGACACCAATGCACGTCTGTACGCCCCTACTATGAATCGTGAAAGGTTACATGATGATTACCCTTTTGTCATTAGCAACCCTTCCTCTTCTGCAAATTCGTATTACTCGACTCCCAATTCAGGAGCAGTTTCTGATTCAAAATCGGACTCTGTGCCTCGAAGTTCGTTATCAGTCTCCGCTTCAAAATCGGACTCTGTGCCTCGAACTTCGTTATCAGTCTCTTCAAAACCGGATTCTCCGCCTTGAAGTTCGTTGCCCATTTCCGATTCAAAATCAGTCATAGCATCCCAGGTTTGATTTCCAATGATGCCATCTCCAAATAAGCCCTGATCCTCTTGGAATGTTCTAACGGCTTCACGATTTCTTGAACCATAAACGCCGTCAACTTGACCATTATAATACCCTTGCTCTCTTAAGAAGCTTTGTACATCGGCAACGGTTTCTCCTGAATTACCATAGCCTAGGATGGGTGTTTGATTTTCATATTCCTCTAGATCAGTAGCAGCCTCAGGGACTTGTGCATTTACGGGTGCGCCAGCTAAGCCTATAGAGGCTAGAGAAATTACAGACACCACACCGAGAGATGCAAAACTGGATGGAAAAAATCTGGTACTCATGATTATAATCTCCTTACAAAATGGAATATTTAACTTTTTGAGTCTTGATGACTAATCAGTCTAAATGAATCTTGAACGAAAATTGGGATTAAATACTTGCCCACTAAAATTTGTTTTTGTCCAATTTTTTTAAACTGGCTATACTTCTAAGCTATATAAAATTTTGAGAAGTAACATTGATCTTAAGTCAGACTTATAAGTTACGTCTTGTCAATCCTGAGTAAGGAGCGATTAGGTCAAGAAAGCAGCAAGACGCTCTGCCAAAACGCGCACATGAGGTTCCAAAATAAACGAATAGTGATGTCCTGGAACTGGAATCACGTCAATCTCTTTCGCATCTAAAATAGCAAACAATTCCACCCAAACTAATTGAGGATCAGGGGCGTGTAAATGCTTCTCCTGCGCCCGGAAAACGGTAACTTTTCTGGGATAGGGCTGACGTTTATAGGCATAGGTGGCTTTTAGTGTTCCCACCAATACATCCAAAATTCGCCGATTTTGTTCCTGATTGCCTTCAGTGGGAAAAACTCCAACCTGTTGCGCTTTAGCGAGAATGTAGTCGATTTGTTCGGGAACTGTTAATCCTTTTAATTCATCGGGGGAAACTAAATTATCTTGACCAAACATACCCCCAAACACACGGGAACAAACCCCCACTAAGTAATGATCATCAATCTTTTTCCCTTGATCCAGTATAATCGGTACCCAAGAGTCTAAAATAGCCAGCCGACTAACCTCTTGACCCTGTTTCTGTAACTGCTGGGCAACCTCATAAGCCACCACTCCACCAAAAGACCAACCACCAATTTGATAGGGTCCTTCGGGTTGCACCTCTCGGATGGCTTTGACATAGAGATGTGCCATATCTTCAACCCGAGTTAATGCCTCTTCCCCCTGATTAAACCCTTGGGATTGTAAACCATAAAAGGGTTGGTCTGTACCTAGATAATCCGATAACTTCAGATAACATAGTACATTTCCGCCAGCAGGATGGACACAGAAAAATGGGGGTTTGGTTCCCTGAGTCTGAATGGGTACGATTGGAGAATAGGACTGAACCTCGGAACGGCTGATAACATTAGCTAATTCGGCAATCGTGGGACTCATAAACAGAGTGGTTAATGGTAATGTTTGACCAAACTGTTGCTGAATTTTTCCCATTAATTTCAGGGCTAATAGGGAATGACCACCATGTTCAAAGAAGTTGTCATTGATGCCGATTTGGTCGATGTCCAGTAAGTCTGACCAAATTTTGGCTAATTGTTGTTCCTGATAATTTCGAGGGGCGATAAATGTCGTTTCTCCACCAAAACTGGCGGGGTCAGGTGCAGGAAAGGCGCGACGATTGACCTTACCATTTGGCGTTAGCGGTAAAGAGTCTAAGCTGACAAACGCAGCAGGAATCATGTAATCGGGTAGGGTTTCTTTGAGGAAGCTACGTAAGGTACGGGGAGTGGGTTTTTCCTGAGTTGATACTAAATACGCGACTAACTGTTTCCCCCCCGATTTCTCGTTTCTGGCAATGACGACGGCTTCCCGTATTTGCGGATGTTCGGTCAAGGCATTTTCAATTTCTCCGAGTTCGATACGGAAGCCACGAATTTTGACTTGATGGTCAATGCGACGTAGGTATTCAATTGTTCCATCGGGGCGATAGCGGGCTAAATCCCCCGTTTTATAGAGTTTTGACCCAATGCTAGGTGAATAGGGAACCTGGTTTTTCGGGGCGGGTTTGAATGAGTTTTGAAAAGGGTTGGGAATGAATTTTTCTTGGGTTAATTCGGGACGATTCAGATATCCTCTGGCGACTTGTACGCCGCCAATATGAATTTCACCGGGAACGCCAATGGGAACCGGGTGTAAATAGGGATCAAGGATATAAATTTGGGTATTTGCCACCGGATGTCCTATGGGAACGATGCTTGAATTACTGTCTCGTTGACATTGCCAATAGGTGACATCAATAGCGGCTTCGGTGGGACCATATAAATTGTGGAGTTCACAGTCTAACCCAGAAAAGAACCGCTCTTGCAGGTCAAAGGGTAAGGCTTCGCCACTGCAAATCACTCGCTTCAGGGATTGACAACCGTTGACTTTGGGTTCTTCTAAGAAAAGTTGCAGCATTGAGGGGACAAAGTGCAGTGTGGTAATCTGCTGCTGGGTGATTAGATTAACCAAATATAGACTATCTTGATGTCCCCCCGGTTTAGCCACAACTAAACAAGCCCCTGTCATCAATGTCCAGAAGAATTCCCAGACGGAAACATCGAAACTAAAGGGAGTTTTTTGGAGGACAGAATCTTCGGGTGTCAGTTGATAGGTTTGTTGCATCCATAGCAAACGGTTACAAATTCCCTGATGGGTGTTCATCGCCCCTTTGGGTTTACCTGTTGAACCGGAGGTGTAAATAACGTAAGCTAGGTTTTCTGGTTGAATCGTGCTATCAGGATTGTGGTTATTTTCTGCGGCAATATCTTCCCATTGGGTATCTAAACAGATTATTTGGGCGGTGGATTTAGGTAAGTGCGGAACTAAGGGTTCTTGAGTGAGTAATACCGGAACTTGGGAATCTGCCAGCATGTAGGCAATACGGTCAACTGGATAACTCGGATCAATGGGAACATAAGCCCCTCCAGCTTTGAGAATTGCCAAGAGTCCCACAACCATTTCTAGGGAACGTTCGACACAAATACCGACTAAAGATTCGGGTTTTACGCCTAATTTTTGCAGGTAATGGGCGAGTTGATTGGCACGAGTGTTTAACTCTCGATAGGTTAATTGTTCCGATTCAAAGATGACAGCAATAGCATCAGGAGTTTTCTCGACTTGGGCTTCAATGAAGTGGTGCAGACAGCGAGATAAATCATAATCGGTTTTGGTGGCATTCCAATCCTGTAAAATGTGCTGTCGTTCAGTGTCACTCAGCACCGGTAATTGACCCACGGGTTGGTTGGGAGTGGTGATAATTGCGGTCAGTAAATTCTGGTAATGCTGGATAATCTGGGATATTGTATCAGCGTCGAATAAATCGCTGCTGTATTGAAGAGAAATCAGCAAGGAATCAGTTAATTCAATAATTTCTAGGCTGATGTCAAATTCGACGCTGTGCTGAGGGAGTTGAAAGTAGCTAAGTTTTAGTGTACCGCATTGAGTTAGCTGATTATTGCCCCTTGTCTCAAGTAATTGAGAAATTGTTGACGACAATGACTGCCAATTCTGAAACGTAAATGAGGCTTGGCAAATCGGGGAATGACTCAAGTTCGAGGCGGACGCTAATTCTTTGACTAATCGGGGAAAGGGATAGTCTTGATAATCCTTCATTTCAGTCGCTGTCTGATGCACTTGTTGGAGAACTTCAGCGAAGATTTGATTGCCCGAAATTTCATCTCTGGTAACTGTTATGTTACTTAAATCACCAATGATTCTGGCAAATTCCGGTTGAGTTCGGGGACTATTCGGCATGCCGACTAAAATATCAGATTCTCCGGTATAGCGGTAAAGCAATACTTTAAATGCCGTGAGAAGAAGCGTATCCAGAGAAACCTTTGATTGCTGTGCTAGTTGGTTGAGATTTTGGGTTATGTTCTGATCAAGTTTCAATTGGCAAGCGGAACCTTTATAGGTGCGTAATGGGGGACGAGTCGCACGTCCTGGTAAGTCTAATACAGGTAACTCTCCGGCTAATTTGTTGTGCCAATAGGTTTTAAGTTGTTCGGATTGGGAACTATTTAAGCAATTGGTTGTTAGCTGCGTCCAGTTGTTCTCAGACTGATGCAGCGGCGGCAATTCGGTATTGGGGTGAGTATAAAGAGTTATAAATTCATCAGTTAATATAACTAAAGACTCTGCGTCACTGGCTATTTTATGAACTGTTATTAACAAAATATGGTCGGTTTGGGAACGACTCAATAGCCTAACCCGTAACCCTGAACTCTGTTCTAAGTTAAAGGGAACAGTTGCCATCCGTACCAGGGTTGTATTCAAATCCTGCCAACTTTGGTTAGAGACATCGATCGCGCAGAAATCGACCTTCGCTGTATCGCTGATTTCCTGACTCAATTGACCGTCGCGATCGCGGAAGTTACTCCGTAAGCTGGGATGACGATCAATTAATCGTTGAAACGCCCTGACTATGGCGTCTAGATCGACCGGAGATTGAATCCGCAAGCCGATGGATCGTTTATCATGAAGTCCCTGGGAAGCTAACTGATACAGAAACCAATGAGTCTGTTGAATGGGGGACAGGGGAAAGGATTGGCTTTTGCTGAGTAATTGAGTCATTTTTCTCGATTAACTAAAAGGAACAAGGAATAAATAAGGGATTATTTCACTGTATTTTGTTTAACATTTATTTGACTTTTCCTGAGATGGGTATAACCTCTATCCATCCCCCCTTGCCCCCCCTTTGAAAGGGGGGTAAGAGAGAGAAGGCTTTTAACTCCCCCCTTCTATAAAAAAAGTCTGGCGTTGATTTTTGCAGATGGCGTTAAAATCAGACATTTTTAAGCGGTTTTATGGGCGAGAAAAACTTGAGATACTAAGTAGATGAGACCCCCCGCCGCCATACCCGGAAGCACCTCGTAAACCACACCGGATAAATTCAGTCCCAACTTCCAGAACAACGCCGCCGCAATCCCCCCTAACATCATCGCGATCGCGACTGGCGTGGTTACCGATTTTTGCCAAACCCGTACTATCAGCAGTGGTCCCAAACTAGAGGCTAGAACTGACCAGGAAAATGTAATCAAGGCAAAGACATTATCATCTCCGGCTAAGGCAATAATCAAGATAATTACCGTCACCGCTAAGGTTCCCAACTTGGCATAATTATACGAGTGCGCCAATCCCGGAAACAGGTCTTGAGTTAACGCGGCTGAACAGGACAAAATTTGGGAATCCGCTGTCGATATTGTCGCCGCAAAGAGTCCCGCTAGCATCAGTCCAACTAAAATAGGGGGCAATAATTCCAGGGCTAAATAAGGCAGTGCTAATTCTGGATCACCATTGGTTAACAGATCGGGCAAAAGCACCCGCGCCGCCATCCCCACAGCCATCGCTGAAGGCGAGGTTAAAAACGCACAAATCACTTTAATATTCAGGGAAAACCAAATCTTATTCGCCGAATTAATTGCCATTGCCCGAACTAAAATATGAGGTTGACCCACGACACCAAATCCGGCGGCAATCCAGCCAATTAAAAAGGGCAAAAATCCCCACTCCAGATCCCTTGGACTTAAACTGACCAATTCTGGATCAATAGCGTCAAGCTGTGTCCAGAATCCGGTCAATCCGCCACAATTGGCGATCGCTACCACCAATAGCAGCAGTAGGGAACCAATCATAATCGTGGCTTGCACCGCATCTGTCCAAATTGAAGCCCGAATCCCCCCTGAAAAACAGTAAATCACCACGACAATAGCACCAACAATCACACCGAGGGAATAATTCCAATTAAACACCGCATGAAGTGCCTTACCTCCTGCAACTAATTGCGCCGCCGCATAAGAACCCAGAAACGCGATGGTAATTAAAGCCGAAATTGTGGTAATCCAGCGAATTCCTTTAGTTTCTTGACCCAGGAAAGAAGACACGGTATCGGCAGAAATTTCTTCAGAAACCTGTCTTAATCGTTTAAACACAAACCACCAAGCAATATAATCTCCGATCATCCAGCCAATGGTTAACCAAATCGCCGATAATCCAATCGTATAAGCAAAGCCAACCTGACCGATAAATAGTAAACCACTTTGACCCGTCGCCATCGCGGAAAGGGCAGTTAGCCAGGGATTAACATTGCGGCTGGCAAGGAGGTAATCAGTTGTCGTATTTTGCTTTTGGGTTGCCGAGTAAATACCGACTCCGGTAAATAACAAAAGAAATAGGATAAAGGTTACTGCAATCATTACTGAATTATTAACAAATTATGAGTTCAACTCCTCAATATTAAAAGGTGTAATATCGGTTTCTAGTTTTGTACAAAAAATATAGTCACGACAAACTTAAAACTATTTTCTAGCCGAGAGAGAATTCCATACAACAGATGTGACTCGCGCCCGCCCCCATCTCATTTCTCTCAATCTCCCCCCAATTCCACCAACTTACCAATATTAAAATCAATCCTGATCCAGCCCTGCATCCGGCGCAGATTATCCAGCAATAATAAAGGAATTTGCCAATAGTGTACCATCAAAAATGGGAGGGGGTCATCCACCTGAAAAATGGCATCTTTGCCGCCAAAAACTGTCTTAAACCAGCGCCGTATATCCCCAAACGAGCGAATCTCATTCAACCGCCAAACTTCGTGATATAACCAATAGGTTGGCTTACTTTCCGGCAATGGCTGCAAAGGTTCAGGGAAAGGCGTGTCACCCAAATACGCTTCCGCCACTCCGGGATGGTTATAAAACATGGTAATAGCCGAATGAGTGCGCGGATTACACTCGATCGCGTAAACCGTCCCATCCTCTGCCTTGATAAAATCAAAGGAGGCTTGTCCCGTCAGATTCAATCCCTGGACAAAGCGACTCACCCACTGCAAAATATCCGGCTGATCAAGGTTTTCATAATTCACTTGAAACGCCGAAGATTCACAGCAGCAGTGTAGTCGTAATTCCCCATTCCGCACTGTACTATGGGTACAGTATTCCGTTCCCGGAATAAACTCCTGCATAATCCAGGGTTTCTCTTCACTGATGGGCAAACTATTGACAAATGCGGCAGTTTCTGCTGGAGTTTCACAGGGAAGTTTAGTTAAGTTTAAACGCCGCACAGAGTCGTAGGGAATGCTTTTCAGGATATACTTGCGTGTTTCCTGAGAAAAGTCAAAATTAATCACCTGTTGCGGGTCAGTAATTTTAAATGATTTCGGCACCGATAACCCAAATTCTCGTGCTTTTTGGGCAAAAGCAAACTTATCATCCAGCAGTTGGGTAACATCTGGATCAAAGTGGAACACTTCACAACACCCCGATAAAACAGGCTTGGCTAGAGAGTCATAATAACTGGCGACGGGACTACAGACGGGAACATAAACATCCACATTTTCTTGTTTCGCGATCGCGAGTAAGGCTTGAATGTAGCCATCGGGATCTTTGTTGGGGGCGGGAACCGTATAAAAGCGATCAACCGCCCGCGAAAATCGATGTCCCACTAACCAATATTTATGACTTTCCACTAAAATAACCCGATGTCCATCGGCGGAGAAAGACCGCGCCAGTTGCAGCGCTTTGGTCATTTTCCCCCCGGTGAGCATAATAGTTTTCGGATTGGGGTTAGCTATTTTGGGTTTCTGGAAGGGGCGGGTGAGACTATCCCACAACAGCGCCACGACGACAACGGTTAAATTGAATGGAAACGCGATCGCGAGTAATGTTAGTGTTCCCAGGTTTTGCAGTACGGCGAGAATACGTGATGTTGTCATTTGTCATTTGTCAATAGTAGGGGTTTGGTGACCAAACCGATGGCGCTATTTAATCTGGAAATTAAGGGTTGAGTCGGGGCGGGTTTAGTTACATTTTGGTGGGGTAAGAAAGGATAGTTGTGAACCCCGCCCCTACAGATTGTTAGGGTTTAAACCCGCCGGATTAGGGTCAAACCGTCACGCAACGGTAATACAACCTGTTCCACCCTAGGATCATCCGTAACCACCTGATTAAATTTGGCGATGGCGTCTCCATTGGGTGTCCGTTCTTCGGGTGCTAAATAAACCTGTCCTTGAAGTAAGGTATTATCCACACAAATTAACCCATTTGGCGCTAATAACTGGGTATCCAGGAGCATCTGATAATACTCCACATACTCCTTCTTATCCGCATCAATAAATACCAAGTCAAACGACTCTCCCGCTTCCGCTAATTGACGCAGTGTCTCCAAGGCGGGGGCAACTTTTACGGTAATTTTGCGACCATGAGGTGAGGCTTGGAAACAGGTTTGGGCAAAACTAGCCACATATTCATCCACCTCACAAGCAATGACTGATCCATCATCGGGTAACGCCTCAGCCATGGCTAAGGCGGAATAGCCAGTGAACATACCCACTTCCAGGACACGTTTCGCCCCAGTCATCTTGACAAACATCTTTAGGGTTTGTCCTTCAATATGTCCGGATAACATCTCCTGTTCTAACTGGCGCACTGTCTCGCCATCGGAGAATAGTTTACTCCAGTCTTCGGTGCAGGTTTTCTCAACTAAGGCGGTTAAGGTGGGAGAATCGGGAGTGGTATTTTGATTCAGGTAGGGTTCCAGTTTAGCGGCGAGTTGGTACGCTTTTTGTAGAGAACTCGCCAGTTGCGGATGTTGTGCTGCGTCTACTAATTCCAGGGTTTGCTCAAGGTGTTCCACCAGAATCCCTAGGGGAGTAACCGCTCGCTTTGTCGCGTCTTTTGTTATAGTTTGCATGATTTGTTTCCTGAATAATGTGGCAATATGTAGAGACGTTGCATGCAACGTCTCTACAGATGTTGAGGGGATAGAATTATTCCAAACCCAAATCATTGAGATACATTTCTACGCCAGCACCAGCATCAGGTAACGTTGCACAGACGGTTTTATGCTCCCATACCGCCGCTTCCAGTAAATCCGGGGGTACCTCTTGTGCATAATCACAAGCACCGATACCACAGGGTAGAGGTGCCCACAGACCCCCATCTCCCCGCTTACACCGCATATTTTTCTGACCCGCAATCATCAGATTAATGTCTTCGAGGATAGGATGATAGACACTCAACCCCAGAGAGCGAATCAGTGCGATAATGCGATCGCGTTCTGTGGGTTGCAGCCAGCCTAATTTCGTCGCTAAACTAGCGCCGAACGCCATTCCTACCGCTACCGCATGACCATGCATTAACTTGGCGGCGGGTTCATAACGGGGACTCCAGGTGTGACCATAAGCATGAGGGCGATCCTGATACGTCTCGAACATATTGGTTCCCTCATGTTTCATATAAGAGAACAATGCCCGATAAATCACCTCATCAGCAATTTTGGCTAACTCCTCATCGTTTCCTAAGGTAGCGAAGTGAGTTTCAACTAAGCGCGGACCATAGTCTTCGAGCAGTTCAAACAGAACCGGATCATCCGTCACCGCCATTTTAATAATTTCCGCCATGCCATTCCGGATATGACCCGTGGCGAGGGTGCGGAAAAAGGTGCGGTCTACCAAGGTTAGCACGGGCGGATGATAAGCCCCAATACTATTCTTAAATTGTTTGCCATTGGTACAGGTACGGGGACTAGGACCTGCATCAATTGCCGCGACTACAGTCGTACCCACCATAATATAAGGCGTGCGGCGATGTTGTAAGGCACAGGCTAATCCCGCCACATCACTGAGAACACCCCCACCAATCACTAATACGGGTTCATTGCGGGAAACATCACAGCCGTCTTTTCCGAGAAATTCCAGCAGGCGATGCACCGTTTCCGGGGTTTTATCGGCTTCCCAGGCGCGACAGACATTCATCTGGAGGGGGATTTCGTGGGTGTCAAAATACTTACGCACCGATTCCCCATACAAACTATCTACCGTTTGGTCGATAATGGCAACACAGCGACCTCGACTATTATAGATTTCAGCCAAGGTTGGGTTAGATGGGTCGAAGACGCCCTCAATTAACTTAACTTGCGCTTTTAGGGTAAAGGTTGCAGTGACTTCAAAGGAGCGAGTATCATTCCCCGGAACGATTTCTCCAGACCCAGTGTACCATTCCGAGGTGCGATACTTGGCTCCATGTTTTACCCCAATATTTTGGGCTTCTCTAGTTGGGAATGAGTCGATTAAATCGTCCTGAAGGGTTTCCGTCAGTTCGGTTTGAGGAAGGGTTGTTTGCAGAGTCATTGTCGTTTGGTTTTTCCTGTACTTAATGATTCAGTCACGTTTGATGTGACAGGGTGTTGTCCATTTTTGAAATTATTGGCAGCGAAAATTAACCCGATTCCGGGGGAAACACTGTGGCAAAATTTGGCAAGTAATACTAGAGAAGCCTAATCGCAGTGACTTAAAATAGGTTCGTTGTCAGCCTTTGAATGCCAGACGCGATCGCATGGCTGACTACAACCACTTAATGAGAGCGGCATTCTAGTTATCTCTTCTCTTTGACCCAAAAACCAGGAGTCCTGGCTGATTGGATTCCGTTCAACCAAGGTAGACATCAGGGTTTATCCTGATTTATATTTTTCCAATGGGATTGACGTTGGAAAAAAGGACAGAAAACTAACTCCTAAATAACTAACCCGAAAGCGTTGACGCCAAGTGATGAGAATAAATAATCAATCACTTGACTGGCTTGGCAGATAATCCTGACAAGCTTATCTAGTCTTCAATCAGCAGGTTTTTGGTTAAATAATGTTCTTCATAGACCGTTGGCAAAACGGTGAACAAACTGATTTTTTCAAAGGGTCTTACGTAGACAAACTTGGCTTGAAGCCTATCTTACACCTCACTGGCGCTGTTGTTGCCAACCAATAGTCTGTTTGGTCGGCAGGCTTCAATTTTAAGTTACACCCGTGATTAATTTGCTGATCCGGGTTCAGCGGTTTGGTGGTAATATCCATCCTTATTGCTGCTCGAAATTTTTCATCAATCATGAGTGTCTTAATGATGAATTCACTGATAATCAATCTGCCCATTTAGACCAAACAGTTTGGCTAAAGGAAATTATCTCTGACCAGAAACAATTGTCGGCAGGTAAGGGAGGTTGCCCTCATTACAAAATTTAATGCACGTTTGTTAGTTTAACGCTTTACGTTTCTTCTTCTTTCGTACATTTAATAAATTTATAGGTTTTTAATTATGTATAGAAAAAGCTTATTAAGCATGGAGTAAAAAAAATAAATGAAGTCCTATTTGTCAATAAGTAAAAATACTGATGATGCCTAGAATGGGAAATTAATTAACAGGAAAACGGCTAAAAATGATTGACCCTGGCGTGAATGGTGAAGCGCGATCGCACAGTAGTCAGAAATATCATAACCGCCGTCTTTCATCGGTGACGGGAAAAACGGGGAAATCCAAACCGCGTCAACCCCCAGGGATGCAATGTGACGCCACCAATCCTGGGTAGTCATATCAGGGTTCGATCAAGAGGTTTCTCTCTTTAGTCAGATGAAATACTTGAGAGTTTACTATACGCTACTAGCCGTAAACCTTTTGAGTATATCCTTATTTATTAACATTTCGCATAAAAATCTTGACATTAATTCGTCAAGTTAACTAAGGTAGCAGTCGGACAGGTTTATCGAAACGCTTTACATTGAGGTAGTTACACCAACTTCAGTCCCCTAGCGAGAGCCAGAGGAACAGTAGTAAGGGCTGAAGGATAAAGCGGTATGACACAAGGGGCACCTGCGACTGTTTTAGAAGCCAAAGCTAAAGGACATTAGATTCATGCTGCCATTGCCAGAGGAAGGTCGGAGACGAGTACAAATAGAGGGTGTACGGCCCGAAATTGACGGGGGTCGTTTTGCCATCAAGCGGACAGTTGGGGAACGAGTCTATGTCGAAGTGGATATGTTCTGTGACAGTCATGATGCCGTTTCTGGTGTCATTTTGTACCGTCCCCAAAAGTCCCAAACCTGGTTTGAGGTTCCCCTGTCACCAACGATTAACGATCGCTGGCAGGGAGAATTCACTGTATCAGAGATAGGCGATTATGTCTATACCATTATGGGTTGGGCTGACCACTTTAAATCCTGGCAACGGGACATGACCAAGAAATTGGCAGCCGAACAGGATCTGTCGGTTGACTTACTGATTGGGGCAAACTTGGTTGAAGACGCGGTTAAACGTGCCAGTGGGGATGATGCGGCACAGTTAAAAACCTGGGTAGCGACGCTGCGATCGCAAGATATCGCTACACCGATTTTAGGTGATAAAGCCATTTCTCCGGAACTGGCGCAACTGATGGCAAAATACCCCGATCGCAAATTTGCCAGCACCTACCACAAACAACTCAAAATTATTGTAGACCGAGAACGCGCTCGGTTTAGCACCTGGTACGAAATATTTCCCCGTTCCTGCGGGGAACCGGGCAAACATGGCACATTCAAAGACGCCCAAGCCCGCTTACCCTATATTGCCAGCATGGGGTTCGATGTCCTGTACTTACCCCCCATTCACCCCATTGGCAAGGCATTCCGCAAAGGCAAAAATAACACCACTGTTGCTGAATCTGATGATGTGGGCGTACCCTGGGGTATTGGTGCAGCTGAAGGCGGACACAAGGCGGTTCATCCCCAATTGGGCACCATGGCTGACTTTGAGGAATTTGTCGCCCAAGCCGCCGAACATGGACTGGAAATTGCCCTAGACATCGCCTTCCAATGTTCTCCAGATCACCCCTACGTCAAAGAAAATCCCCAGTGGTTCCGTAGCCGCCCTGATGGAACCATTCAATACGCCGAGAATCCGCCGAAAAAATATCAGGACATTTACCCAATTGACTTTGAAACCGCAGACTGGCAAAACCTGTGGGAAGAACTGCGGAGTGTGATCCAATTCTGGATTGAAAAAGGCGTGCGGATTTTTCGAGTCGATAACCCCCATACCAAAGCCTTTGACTTTTGGGAATGGGTGATTGCGGATTTGAGACAAACTCATCCCGATTTAATTTTCCTCTCAGAATCCTTTACTCGTCCTAAGGTGATGTATCGCCTCGCCAAGCTAGGATTTACCCAATCCTACACCTATTTCACTTGGCGTAATAGTAAGTGGGAAATGACCCAATATCTCACCGAACTCACCCAAACCCCTGCCTATGACATCTTTCGCCCTAACTTTTGGCCCAATACCCCCGATATTTTGCATGAGTTTATTCAGCATGGGGGACGCCCTGCCTGTATTATTCGCTTAGTGCTAGCGGCAACCTTAGCGGCAAACTACGGGATTTATGGACCAGCGTTTGAAGTGTGCGAAAATCGGGCGCCGAAACCCGGTAGTGAAGAGTACTTAAACTCAGAGAAATATCAGATTCGGGAATGGGATTTAGATAGTCCCTACAGCATCAAACACTTGATTGCCCGAGTCAATCGCGCCCGTCGGGAACACCCCGCACTGCAAAGTAATAAGAGTTTGCGGTTTCATCACACCGATAATAACCAGATTATCTGTTACAGCAAACAGACCGACGATTTCAAGGATGTGATGCTAATGATGGTCAGTTTTGACCCTCAATGGATGCAAGCGGGCTTCATTGATTTGCCCTTAGAATCCTTAGGAATTGACCCCTATCGGGAATACCATCTCCATGACCTACTCAGTGATACCCACTATACCTGGTTTGGCGGACATAACTATGTAGAACTTAATCCCCAAGCTATTCCGGCACATGTTTTCTGGGTGAGGCAATAGGCAGTAGGGAACAGGGAACAGAGGGAGCAATGTAAGGGTCTTCCCGAATGACAAATGACCAATGACGAGTGACAAATGACAAATCAACAACTAGGGAAAACTACCAACGAAAAAATGCTTAATTCGATTTTGAAAGATGACCCCTTATGGTTTAAAGATGCCATCATCTATGAAGTGCCGATTCGTGCCTTTGCCGATAGCAATGGCGATGGCATAGGTGATTTGCGCGGCTTAACATCAAAGCTGGATTATTTACGAGATTTAGGGGTCACAGCGATTTGGACATTACCCTTTTTCCCCTCTCCCCTGAAAGACGATGGCTACGATATTGCCGAATATAAAAAAATCAATCCTATTTACGGCACAATCGAAGATCTCAAAGAACTGTTAGATGCAGCGCATCAACGGGGAATTCGGGTCATTATTGAGTTAATTGTCAACCATACCTCCGACCAACACCCCTGGTTTCAACGCGCTCGCAAAGCCCCGAAAGGCAGTAGTGAACGGGATTTTTATGTTTGGAGTGATAGTCCGGAAAAATATAAAGATGCCCGGATTATTTTCCAGGACTTTGAACATTCTAACTGGGCGTGGGACCCGGTGGCGAAATCCTATTACTGGCATCGCTTCTACTCCCATCAACCTGACCTCAATTACGAAAATCCGGAAGTGGCTAAAGCCATTTTAGAGGTTGTGGATTTATGGCTAGCCATGGGGGTGGATGGACTGCGGATGGACGCCGTACCATATCTGTATGAACAAGAAGACACAAACTGTGAAAATTTACCCGCCACCCATGCATTCTTGAAACAGTTACGCACCCATGTTGATGCCAAGTTCCCCAATCGGATGCTTTTGGCTGAAGCGAATCAGTGGCCCGAAGATGCAGCGGAGTATTATGGGCAGGGGGATGAATGCCACATGAATTTCCATTTTCCCCTCATGCCGCGCCTGTTCATGTCATTAAAGATGGAGGATAATTTCCCCATCATTGATATTCTCAATCAGACGCCGCAAATTCCCAATAACTGTCAGTGGGCATTGTTTCTGCGGAATCACGACGAACTGACCCTGGAAATGGTCAGCGATGAAGACCGAGACTACATGTATAAAGTGTATGCAGAAGACCCGCAGGCACGGCTCAATTTAGGGATTCGTCGCCGCCTCGCGCCGCTGATGGGGAATAATCGCGACCAAATTCAATTGATGAATGGGTTGCTGCTGTCTCTCCCCGGTACGCCCGTCTTGTACTACGGCGATGAGATTGGTATGGGCGATAATATTTATCTGGGCGATCGCAACGGGGTACGCACACCGATGCAATGGAGTGCTGACCGCAATGCAGGCTTCTCGCGCACGAATCCGCAAAAACTCTATGCCCCGCCGATTGTTGACCCAGAATACCATTACGAAGCGATTAATGTAGAAGCCCAGCAGGGGAATCCCAATTCCCTGTGGTGGTGGATGAAGCGGTTAATTGCCACCCGCCAGCGTTTCCAAGCTTTTGGGCGAGGGACTTTTGAGTTTCTCCATCCGGAGAACCGTAAGGTTTTGGCATTTACCCGAACCTATGCTGGGGAACATATTTTAGTGGTTGCCAACTTGTCACGATTTGTGCAAACTGTGGAATTGGATCTCTCAGGATTCCAAGGAATGGTGCCCGTGGAGATATTTGGACGTACCCAATTCCCAGCGATTGGTTCTTCACCCTATTTCCTCAGCCTCAGTCCTCATGGCTTCTACTGGTTTACCCTCCAGTTGCAAGACACTCTCGCCGAAGTCCCCAGTTCCCACATTCAACCCCCGACACTCAGGGTGAGTGGTAAATGGCAAACGGTGTTTTCTCAACCGATTTTAAAGACAACCTTGGAGTCGATTTTGCCCACTTACCTCTATGGTTGTCGCTGGTTTGGTGGTAAAGCGAGGACGGTGCAATCGGCAGAGATTGTGGAAGTGATTACTGTCTCTTATAAAGAAACCGAGGCGGAGTTACTTTTCCTCAAATTAGATTACACTGAGGGCACCCCAGAAACCTACATTCTGCCCTTGGCTTACGCGCCAGGGACTGAACTGGGTGGTGATGGGTCGAACATTCAGCCCCATCAGGTTATCGCCTATATTCAGGTTGAGGGAAATGAAGACGTTGGCTTATTATTTGACGCGGTAGCTGAACCTGACTTTTTAGCCTTCCCCTTAGATGCCATTCGTCATCAGCATCGGTATAAAGGAAAGGCAGGTACATTGGTAGCTACGGCAACAGACGCCCTGTCTGAACTGATGCAAGAGGCGACTCACCTTGAGCCGCATCTGCTTCGAGGCGAACAAAGTAATACCTCAATGGTCTACGGTGATCGCTTTATTTTAAAGCTGTTCCGCAAGGTTGAGGAAGGGATTAACCCAGACTTAGAAATTGGGCGTTTCCTCACCGATAAAAAAGTCACCGAACATTTTGTTTCCGTGGCGGGGGCGCTGGAGTATCGCGCTGCTAACTCAGACACGATAACCATCGGCGTCTTGCAAGAGTTTGTTCCCAATACCACCGATGCTTGGTCTTATACCTTAGATTCCCTGCGCGGTTACTTTGAACAAGTGATGGTATTGCCCGGATCAGATTTGCAGGAGACGGAACTCTTCTTACCCTCGGCGGTGGAGTCTCTCGATCGAACTGATCCGCCCTTTGGCTACAATCTGATTGTTTCTTATTTGGATACGACGCAACTGTTGGCAAAGCGAACGGCTCAACTGCATATTGCGTTGTCCTCGGATATGGAGAATCCTAACTTTGCCCCGGAACCATTTACGTCGTTCTATCAACGGTCGGTGTATCAGTATATGCGGAACCTGACGGGTCAGGTTTTACTGCTGCTGAAAAAACGGATCGACGTATTACCGGCGGAAATTCAACCCTTAGCCCAAACCATTCTCAACCGCCAAGATCAGATTTTAGGACGCTTTAAAGCCTTAATCAATCAGCCGATTACGTCGATGCGTACCCGCTGTCATGGTGATTTCCATCTGGGACAAGTTTTATATACCGGGAAAGACTTAATCATCATTGACTTTGAGGGAGAACCGGCACGTCCTTTGAGTGAACGACGGATGAAGCGATCGCCCCTGCGGGATGTGGCAGGGATGCTACAATCGTTCCACTATGCGATTACTCTCGGCTTGCGGAATGAAATTGAGAGTGGCATGATCCGACCGGATAATCTTTCGGTGATGGAACAATGGTCGAGTTTCTGGTATTCCTGGGTCAGTGATACGTTCCTGAAAACCTATCTGTCTACAGGTGCGGGACATTCATTTATCCCGCAAACAACTCAGGAGTTGCAAGTGCTGTTGGATGCTTATCTGTTTGAGAAGTCGATTTATGAGTTAGGGTATGAACTCAACAATCGACCGAAGTGGGTAGACATTCCTTTACAGCGTATTCTCCAGTTGCTGGAGTCGGTGCAAGTGACAGGAGAACAAATGAGTTTCCCGACGCCGCCAGCGAGGTAGGGTTTCGGGTTTCGGGTGTGGGGGGTATAATGAACCACCTGTAGGGGCGACCGGCTTGGTATAATTAACAACACCAGTCCATTTAATGGGGTTGGGTCGCCCTTTTCTTAAAAAACCCCCGTAATTCTGGCACTTAGTCGGGGCGGGTTTAGTCATATAGGGGTGAACTAGAAATGATAACCTTCCCTATCTCCACGACAATTGATGAGTGCTAAAGGAAAAAGATTCAGGCAATTCCTAAAGTATCTAAGCTTAGTTGGTTTAACTGCTGTTTTGACGGTGGTGTTGGCGTGGAGAGATTTTCCCAGAGGAATGGGAATTCATGAGGTGAATGCAGCTATTCCCAATACTTCAGCGGTTCAGGTTTCTACCTCCAATTCGGCTGAATTGGTGCAAGGGGGTTTACAAAAATACCAGTCGGGCGAATTTGCCGCTGCTGTAACCGCTTGGAAACAAGCAGCGGATACCTTTGCTACTCAAGGAGATTCCCTGAATCAAGCCATGGTAATGAGCAATCTGGCGCTCGCCTATCAGCAATTGGGACAATGGACGCTAGCGAATCAGGCAATTGGGAATAGTTTACAACGGTTACAAACCGAAAAGGCGAGTCGCGATCGCACGACGATTTTGGCACAGGCGCTGAATACCCAGGGGAAGCTGCAACTGGCACAGGGACAACCGGAACAGGCGCTGAAGACGTGGGAGGAGGCGACAGAAACCTATCAGCAGGTGGAGGATCAAATTGGCGTGGTGCGTAGCTTGATGAATCAGGCGCAAGCCTTGCGAATTCTAGGGTTTTATCCGCGAGTTAGGGCGACATTAGAACAGGTGAACCAACGGTTGCAAAATCAGCCGGATTCGGCGATTAAGGCGGCGGGATTGTTGAGTTTTGGCGATACTTTGCGCTTAGTGGGTGACTTGGACGAATCGGAGACAGTATTACAGAAAAGTTTAGCTATTGCCCAAAATTTAGACTTATCCTCAGGGATAACGGCGGCGTTTTTAAGTTTGGGGAATACGGCTTACAGTCAGGGAAAATTAAAGGCGGCGATTGAGTTTTACCAAAACGCGATCGCGTCTTCTGTTTCACCCACCACAACCCTACAGGCGCAGTTAAATCAACTGCGTCTATTTATAGAACTAGAAAACTGGGCAGAAGCAAAAGCACTAGCCCAGAAAATACAGTCCCAATTTGCTAATTTACCGACAAATCGTAGCAGCATTTATGCCCGAATTAATTTCAGCCAAAGTCTGCTGAAACTATGGCGTCATGAATCAGTGGTTGTAGGGGCGGGTTTTACTTCTAACCTTCCGCAGGAAACCGCTAACGTCACTAAACCCGCCCCATTCCCCATTCTAGGGGGGGGTTTGACTAATAACTTTTTTGGGAAAACCGCTAACGTCACTAAACCCGCCCTGAACCCACAAACGGCGGCTCAAATTCTGACCATCGGAATACAGCAAGCAAAGGAATTAGGCGATCAACGGGCTGAATCCTACACCTTGGGTTATTTGGGTCAGATTTACGAGTATATTCAACAATCGTCTGAAGCGAAAACGCTAACCGAGCAGGCGTTACTATTAGCTCAATCGGTTAATTCTCCCGATATTGCTTATTTGTGGCAATGGCAGTTAGGACGACTCCTGAAAGCCCAAATAGACCGAGGAATTGCCGATGATTCAGCTTATCCTAGTGCCGTTGCTGCTTATCAAGAAGCGATTCATTCTCTCAATTCCCTGCGGAATGATTTAGTAGCGACAAATTTAGAATTACAGTTTTCATTTCGAGAGAGTGTAGAACCGATTTATCGCCAACTTGTTAGTTTACTATTGCAACCGGGGAATAAAGCGGTTAGCCAGGAGAATTTAGTTCAAGCCCGTGAGGTGATTGAATCCTTACAGTTGGCTGAATTAGATAACTTCTTTCGTGAGGCTTGTTTGACGGCTCAACCGGAACCTGTTGACCAAGTTGATGCGAATGCGGCGGTTATTTATCCGATTATTTTACCGGATCGATTGGAGGTAATTGTTTCGATCGCCAACCAACCACTACGACATTATGCGACTCCCTTATCTGAGGCGGAAGTGGAAGACGTATTAAATCAAACCCGCCGTTATCTCAGACGTGTGGCGAGCGATCGCGAACGATTACCCCTGTTTAAACAATTATATAATTGGTTGGTGCAACCCATTGAGGCTGATTTAGCCGCTTCTGAGATTAAAACCTTGGTGTTTGCCTTAGATGGTTCACTCAAGAGTATACCGATGGCAGCATTATATGATGGTCAACAATATCTAATTGAGAACTATAGTGTAGCCCTGACTCCAAGTTTGCAAATCCTGAAACCCCAACCCTTAACCCGCACCCCCATCAAGGTGTTAGTTGGGGGATTGAGTGAAGCCAAACAGAATTTTCCCCCGTTACCCGGTGTGGAGTCGGAGATACAGCAGATTCAGGCGGAGATTCCGGCGCAGGTGCTACTAAATCAGCACTTTACCAGCGCTGCGTTGCAACAAGAGATTAGTGCGGTGTCATTTCCGGTGGTTCATTTAGCCACTCATGGTCAGTTTAGTTCTAATGCTGAAGATACCTTTATTTTGGCGTGGGACGATCGCGTCAGTGTGAAACAATTGGCTGAAGTTCTTCAGGTGCGGGAGGAGAGGGAACGTCAACCCATTGAATTGCTGGTATTGAGTGCTTGTCAAACCGCCGCAGGTGACAAACGGGCGGCGTTGGGGATAGCAGGAGTGGCGGTGCGATCGGGGGCGCGGAGTACGTTGGCGACGTTATGGTCAGTGGATGACCAGTCTACGGCTACGTTGATGGTGAAATTTTATCAGGTATTGGCACAAGCCAATGTCACCAAAGCGGAAGCGTTGCGTCAGGCTCAGTTGGCGTTATTGCAGGAGTCGAGATTCAGACATCCTTACTATTGGGCACCCTTTGTCTTACTGGGAAATTGGCTTTAAATAAGTTTGTAGTAAGAGAACCTTAGCCCTATATTCTGTTGAGTTTCTGGGTGTTAACCCAACCAACAATCCAGAACAAATGCACCATAACGCACCATATTAGTAGATTTGTTACACTTGGCTAACATAAACTGTCACACATTTAAATTGGGAATGGGTAGCGAGCAAGATGCTCGCATTACAGGGATTTCGTCATTATTGACATTAAGGTTTAAATGCCAAACAGCTTACCCGACAGGCTCTAAGCAAGATAACCTAAAAAATAGCGTATAATTCGATACAACAGCAAACAGGATGATACAAAACGATACAGAACGAAGAAGCAGAAAATAGTAAACTTTTATGATATTACCAACAGTTAGGGTATTACCTAGATAAGATAAGGAATCGGATAAAGTAATTTGATGGTGCTTGATCGGATATGGAAGGGTGCATAATTACTTATTCGTATCAACTTAAGGTAAAAGCTAGTTCCAATGATGTTCGCTAGGAAGGCTTGACCTTAGTTTTCTATGAGTAGAGCGACTTAGCCTAAGTTTCCAGCGGGTAGCTGGAATTATTGTCTTTCAAGGGTTTTAGCTGAAATGGATAGGGAGAATGGTTTATCTCCTTTACCCAGGATGAATTTACCCTTCAGGGAATGCATCAATTTAACGATTCGTTCGGATTAACTCTATTGATCAGAGAAAAATATAGTCAGTCGAATAGATAATACGGTGCTGACGCGATAACCATTCAACCTAAAAACAGGCTCAATCTACGACCTCAGTTCATTAATTAATTGTGATTAAGAGATGATTATGGTTTGCACAAAACTCCCTCAATATCTTCTGGTTCTCTCAGCCTCAGTGTTATTAGAACTCGGGATAATTCCAGGTGTCTTCATCGCGGCACAGGCACAAACCCAAACGTCCTCTAATGTTAAGTCAAAACAGGTAATTTTTAAGCCGAACCCCAGTCAACCCGCACCAGAAATCACCACAGGTGGAGGAAGGCGAAATGATGGACAATGTTCGCGGGAGCAAAGTGTGGCGGAAGATACAGTCACTGCATCTCAATCCCTGACGGTGCTTGTCCCCTCTGTTTTGGATGCCCAACCATTAAAAGAGTCGGAGCGATCCCCGGTTGGGGTGAATTTCCAGTTAACAGTATCAGAAAAACCGACATTTCTGGTTTATGTTCCGCCAACGTCTGCTCAAGTCTTAGAACTGAGAATAGAAGATGAGGATGGTCAGCAAATAGGTGAGACGGCTCAGCTTAACTTAACAGAAACTCCAGGAATTTATAGTATTAGTTTATCTGAGACTGCGCCGCCTTTAGCAGTCGATAAAGATTATAAATGGTTAGTGTCAATGACTTGCCAAGTCGGTGATCCCAATGATCCTTTTGTAGAGGGATTAATCCGCCGCGTCTCACCGGATTCAATCTTAACCCGTTCATTTGAGCCAGTGACAGATTTGGAGCAAGTGGCGGTGTATGCTCAGGCTGGAATTTGGCAGGATGCGGTGGTCAATCTGGCTGCACTTCGCCAAACTCAACCGAATAATTCAGAGGTGGTATCGGCGTGGGAAAATTTGTTGCAATATGCTCAGTTGGAAGACATTACTCATGCACCCTTGATATCAAGTTTTGAAGATATACAGGTTAGTGAAAATAATGCCAAGGAGTAACATGGCAATCGAGTGGTGTGGCGCTGCTAATTTTATGAATTAGCCCTGTAGGGGCGCACCGACGTGCATCCGTGTAAACTTAAGCGGAAACCCAAGCAATCCCTTGATTCTACCCCACCCTAACCCTCCCCTTATCAAGGGGAGGGAACATTTCCCCCCTTACCAAGGGGGGATTAAGGGGGGTTAAGACTAAGGTGACGAAATTCAAAGTCTTACAGGGAAAAGTTCTCATATTAAGTTGACACCAATGACTGACGTGCGCCCTCCAAAATACCGATGTGCATTCATGAAATCCGATACGATTTATTCCACAAGTTGAGCTTTGCCACGCCAGGAAAGGGCGAACCGAGCAAATTGAGTAGCTACATTATTAATTTATGCAAGCGGGTCGCCCCTACAAGTTGTTAGGTTAGGATGCACAGTTCACCAAAGGTTTTCTTGCCCGCAATGGAAAACGAAAGCTATAAAGGAAAAGGATGATGAAAAACTGGATAAACCCCTTTTGGATTGGCAGCGTTGTTCTTGGCTTTTGGGCAAATATCACTACAGTATCGGCTCAAGTTGTCCCCGATAATACACTCCCAGTAAATTCTCAGGTGACGGGATGTCCAGTTTGCCTAATTGAGGGAGGAACAGTGCGAGGGGTAAACCTATTCCATAGTTTTGAGGCATTTTCCGTACAGACAGGGGGTGAGGCATTTTTCAATAATGCTTTACAGATTGAGAATATCTTTGGGCGGGTGACGGGTTCTAAGAGTTCAGATATTGATGGGTTAATTCGGGCGAATGGAACAGCAAATCTATTTTTAATCAATCCCAATGGGATTATTTTTGAAGAGAATGCGCGGTTGAATGTTGGCGGTTCCTTTGCCGCGTCCACAGCCAATGCAATTGGTTTTGGCAATCAAGGTGTTTTTAGTGCCGCTGATCCAGAAGCTTTACCCTTACTCACTGTTAATCCAGATGCATTTTTATTTAATCAACTGGCAAATCAAGGAACACATTCAATTGAGGTAAGAGGTTCTCTATCTGTGCCGTCAGGTGAAAGTTTGTTAATTGTGGCCGGAAATATAGCACCGGATGTTACCGCAACAGGCAAACTATTAATTGATGGAGCAACTTTAGAAGCCTTGGGTGGCAGAGTAGAGTTAGCGGGAGTCGGCGCATCGGGAAAAGTGGAATTAGTCACTGATAGTGGTAGTTTGGGGTTGAATTTTCCAGCGGAATTTGCACGGACAGATATTTCAATTTTCGACAGCAATATTTCTGTAAGGGGAGCTGATCAAGGAAATGTTGTTATTTATCCTAATAATTTGTCAATTGTCGAGAGCCAAATTTTGGCTGGAATAGGTTCAGGTTTAGGTTTTGCAGATGCTCAAGCTGGCAATATTACTATTGATGCAACTGGAACAGTAGCATTAGAAGAAGGGATGATTCGTAATGATGTCAAAGCTGGAGCCAGAGGAAGAGGTGGAAATATTAGTATCGCAGCTTCTTCAATTTTCCTAAAAAATGATGCTCAAATTAGTTCTTCTACCTTTGGAGAAGGAAATAAAGGTCAGGTTATAATTCGGGCAACCAATAAAATTTTATTCGATGATAGTAATGTTTTTAGTCAAGTGGAATCAGGAGCCAAAGGTGATTCTCAGGGGGTAGTAATTGAGACTGGCTCTTTAACTTTAACTAATGGTGCTAGGATTTCTGCCTCTACCTTTGGAGAAGGAGATGCGGGTCAGGTGGTGATTCGGGCAAGCGATAAAATTTTATTCGATGATGGTGATGTTTTTAGTCAAGTAGAATCAGGAGCCAAGGGTAATTCTCAGGGGGTAGTAATTGAGACTGGCTCTTTAACTTTAACTAATGGTGCTAGGATTTCTGCCTCTACCTTTGGA
>NZ_JBKHUP010000078.1:0-40267 GCF_046565525.1 Coleofasciculus sp.
GTGAAGAAATGGGCTTAAATCCTTGTCTGGTAAGGTTTCTGCTATTCGCAATCACGCCTTTTGTGAGAAATGCGGGTGGTGTGCCATTTCTAAATTGGGGACGAGTTTGCCATCCACAAATAAGGCTGAACCAAATCCTGTCCCTAGGGTAATCATTAGTTCCACCCCTTTACCCTGAACCGTGGCTAATCCCTGCATATCTGCATCGTTAGCCACACGCACCGGCTTTTTCAAGGTTTGAGAAAGGGTAGTCGCCAGATCAAATCCTTGCCAAGCTGGATCTAAATTCACCGCCGTTTTCACGACTCCAGCCATAACCACGCCAGGAAAGCCCACAGATACGCGATCGCATTCCCCTTGGGCGGCGGCTAATTGTGCGATCGCATCAATGACAGCATCCGGCGTCGCGGGTTGCGGTGTGGTGACTCGATGGCGTTCAGTGATCGGATTTCCCGCCGGATCTAAAACGATCACCTTAATCCCACTTCCACCAATATCCACGCTAAGAGTGCGGCTGGATTCCTCTGCTTTCGCCATCGGATTTTGATCCTCCTGTTTCAGATAAAAAAATAGGAAACGGCTAAATATGTAGAGACGTTGCATGCAACGTCTCTACATGCATGATTAGATCATTTTTGCCCTCGCCCGTTCTGAACGTGCCTCAGCACTTTCCATCACGTCTGCCATTTTATGCACCATTTCTCCGGGGTAGTTTTCTAACACTTTTGTCGATAGAGAAACACGATTAGTGCCTTCATCCAAGCCAATCACGATTGCTTTAATGGATTGACCCACCTGAAACATATTCGTCAACGATTCCACCATGTTTTGGCTAACTTGCTTAATATGCAATAAGCCCGTAATCCCGTCCAATTCTACAAACACACCAAAGGGTTTGATATTGGAAACCGTGCCATCCACTAACTGTCCTACCTCTAACATAGAGAAACTTTCAGCGCGAGTGGCTTCTCGTTGAGAAAAGACTAACTTGCTGCGATCGCGATCGGCTTCCAGGATGCTGGCGGTTAAGCTTTGACCAATCAGCGACTCTAAGTTCCCCCGTTGATTCAGGTGCGATCGCGGAATAAATCCTCGCAATCCCTGCCAATCCACAGTCACACCGCCTTTATTCACGCCAGTCACCTGCACCTGTAGCGACTTGCCACTGTCTTGGATTTGCGCCAGTTGATCCCAAATCTTATTGATTTCCAACTGACGCCGTGATAGAGTTATCTGACCTTCTGCATTCTGTTCCCGAATAATCAGAAACTCCAACTCTTCCTGCAACGGTAGCACCTCTGACCAATCTTCTACTCGTGCCACTGACACTTCTTGCCCTGGAACATAAGCCAGGGATTTCCCGCCAATATCGACATAAACACCATCCATCTCGTAGCTATGCACTTTACCTCGCACCACCTGCCCTTGACTAAATTCGTAGTCATACTCTTCTAGGGCTTTGGCAAAATCTTCCATGGAAAAAGCAGTTTTGCGGGTTTGAGAACGGGTTGATTCTGAAGTCATGAGTATTAATTGTTTAAGAAAATAGATTTGTCATTTTTTACTTGTCATTTTGGGTTATTGATGACAAATAATCGATGACGAATAACTACAGTTCCTGCTGAAATAGCATCTTCACTTTTTCCCAAGCATCTTTTGCCGCTTGTGGGTTATAGCTGGCACGTTGATCGCAGAAAAATCCATGATCAGCACCTTCATAGCGAAAGATCTGGTGGGAAATTTGGTGCTTTTTGAGTTCAGCTTCAATCTGGTTGACTTGTTCAGCCGGGATGCTAGCATCATCCATGCCAAAGAATAGATGGATGGTTCCCGTAATATCCTGGGTGCGTGTAATCGTTGGTTCATTCCCTCCGGGCGTCATCGTGGCAATCCCTGCACCATAGAAGGAGGCTGTCGCTTTGATGTCTGGCAAGGTTGCTGCTAGATAGGCGACATGACCCCCAAAACAGAAGCCAATACAGCCGATCGCATTGGATTTAACAGGTGTTTGCCCTCTTAAATAGTCGATCGCGCTTTGGATATCACTCAGCAGTTCCTCCGCCTGGGTTTGCGCCTTATACTCCTTGCCGATTTTCAGGTCAGCTTCTGTGTATCCTGTTTCAAAACCGGGGGCAACTCGTTGATAGAGGGCGGGTGCGATCGCGACGTATCCCTCTTTGGCAATCCGCTGAGTCACATCTCGGATATGGTCATTCACCCCAAAAATTTCCTGCAACACGACCACGCCCCCAACAGACTCCTCTCCCACGGGCATCGCTAAGTAAGCGTCAATTTGTAGAGAGCCGTTTGTAATCTTAACCCAATCGCTTTTGATTTCTCTAGCCGTCATATTCAGGTTTACGCTGTGTTCGTCGATCTATCGCAGTCCTCGCTGCTATGGCTTTTGACCTTCTGGTCAACGGTCAAACTTCTGCTTAATTTTAACCCTCACGTCCCCCTCATTCAGCAAATTATTTACGGATTGTTATAATTATATTAGTTTACTTGTTATTTTTCAAGAATTTATTATCTATCTCTTTTAATTATTCTGATACTCGAAGGATTCGCGAAAACCTGAATCGGGCTTGAATTGTCAAGGGGGTGGTTGGTTGAATATTTTTTTAAATCTCCAACTCCATTGTTAAGCGGCTTCGACTTGAACTTAAATGAAAGAACAAAAGTAAAAATACGGTATGTTGGTTTAGTTTTGGGGATTAGGATAGGTAATTTGAATGCACAATAGCATAGTGAAGAGAGTATTTTAGTAGGGGAAGCCGAATGATACATCAGATTAAGAAAACCCCCGTTGTTGTAAAGTTTAGCTATGATAAATGCTTAGAGAAATGCCTAGGTCAGGACTAGAGGGTCAGCCACCCACCATCTGATCTTAAACTGTAAGTTATACTCTGGTGTCTATTGAAAAGCAAGTGCTTGGGAGACTTTATAATGGTTCAGTACCATATCCAGCCTGATAGCGAAATCCCTGCCTCAAAGCAGCTATTCGACCAAATTCAGTTTGCGATCGCCTCTCGTCAATATCCACCGGGACATAAATTGCCCAGTACCCGTCAATTAGCCATGGAGACGGGGTTGCATCGTAATACCATCAGTAAAGTGTACCGCCAGCTAGAAGAAACGGGACTCGTCGAATCCATAGCCGGATCAGGGATTTATGTGAAAGCCCAAGGTCATGAAGGCGGAACTCAACGTCAATCTCCGATTCTCCAACAATATCCACAAGCATCAAGAGTTGTCCAGCAGAGTTTGGACGAATTACTCTCTCAAGGGTGTTCCCTTAATGAAGCCCGAGAACTATTTTTAGCCGAAATTGACTGGCGGTTGCGCTGTAGTGCCAGGGTACTTGTTACCGTAGAGTCACGAGATATGGGCGCTGGGGAGTTAATGGTGCAGGAATTGGAATCCGCCCTAGGAATTCCCGTCCAGTTAGTCCCCTTAGAAGAATTAGAACAAACCCTAGAACGCACCAATTCCGGTACAGTCGTCACCAGCCGCTATTTTATCCAAAAAGCCGAAGCGATCGCAGCGCCGAAATCCGTGCGGGTTATTCCTGTCGATATCCACGACTATGGACAAGAAATCGAGATTGTCAAAAATCTCCCCAAAGATAGCTGTCTGGGTTGTGTAAGTCTCAGTGGGGGTATTTTACGGATTGTAGACGTGATTATCCACAGTCTGCGCGGGGATGATTTACTCCTGATTACCGCTCAGGTTAGTGATAAATATAAACTTAACGCTTTAGTCCGCAGTGCGCGAACGATTATTAGCGATCAAGCCAGTTATGATACAGTCAAACGGGCAATTTTAGACGCCAGAGATGATCTGATCCGTCCGCCTAAGCTGGTTTGCAGTGAAAATTATATTGGTACAAAATCGATTAATTTACTCAAACGTGAACTGGGTTTGGGGTAATGAGGGGTTGCTGAATAAGTATTGTGGTGAGGATAGGGAACAGGGAACAGTTGTAGTGCGAGCGTCTCGCTCGCTACTAATACCCAATTTAAATGTATTACAGCATACCGCTTCAGTGAGGAGATTGACACCATTGGGGAAATTGGTTTAGTTACATTTAGGTGAAGGAAGAAACGATAGTAGTGAAAAGAACCCCTACACACTCAAAACTTAAAGGACTCCACCTTTTAACTTAAATGGAGTCCAAATAGATGTGACTAAATGAAGCGGAAATTATAGAATACGGAAGATAAAGGGATAGCGGAAAGATTGATCGGGATTTTTCAACACTTGCCAAATCGCCATAATTGGCATGACGACATTCAGGATACCCAAAAGACCCAGTAGGGGCCAACCGATCAGCACAACCGTCAAGAGACCAAAGATTAAGCCGTAGATCCAAAGGTTCAGGTGAAAGTTCAGCGATTCTGTCGCATTTTCCTTCACCACTGGGTCATCAGACACTAACAAAACGGCAATCGGAATACCGATAGATACCAACGCCGCACTAATAAAAATTGATCCATGACAGAGGGCAGATAAAAGCTTGCGTTTGTCGCTATCATAAACATCATACGTCATGGGACAGTCCTCCTTCCCCTCAAGGGAAACTAACTCTTCATTCTGACTGTAACAGGTTCGCTGAACAATACAGGTCGTGAATTCCGTCCTACACAGGGGGGATATTCCTCTCGGTAAGCTGTCACGCATTTAATTGGCAATACCCCCACACCCATCCGTGTCAACTTAAGCCACAACCCTTACCAATTCTAGTTTCCAGCTTTAGGGTAGAAATGCTATTCAGAGGCTCTGCCACTAGTAGGGGAGGCAGAGCCTCTCCTGTAGCGTTCCCAGGCTCAGCCTGGGAACGAGAGTTTCCCTGGAAGCCTGCTCACTAACTGGTTGTTCCGCTTAAGTTGACACCAATGCCCCACACCCTACACCCCCTTTAAGTAGGGGCTGCTGAATCGGAATCTCGATCGCAAATTCTGCGCCTTGTCCTGGTGCAGAGCGACATTTAAGCTGACCTCGATGTCTATCGACGACGATTTGATAGCTAATCGATAGTCCTAATCCGGTTCCTTGACCCACAGGTTTGGTGGTAAAGAAGGGGTCAAAGAGTTGACGCTGAGTTTTCTCGCTCATTCCCGGACCATTATCAATAATCCGAATCGCGACTTGGTTGGGTGCGATAGCTTCGGTACGAATGCGAATCGTGGGAGTGGGATGCTGGTGTCCGTTATCTGTTGTTCTTGATTCCTCTAACGCATCTATCGCGTTACTCAACAGGTTCATAAACACCTGATTGAGTTGTCCCACGTAGCATTCCACTGCGGGTAAGTCTTCGTACTCCTTGACAATCTGAATTTCCGCATATCCAGGTTTTGCCTTGAGTTGATGTTGCAGAATCAGCAATGTACCTTCTAACCCTTCGTGCAAATCTACTGCTTTCACCTCAGCTTGATCTACCCGGGCAAAGTTACGTAAGGATAGCACGATCTGGCGAATCCGCTTGGTTCCCACTTCCATCGATTCCAACAGGCGAGGTAGGTCCTCTCGCAAAAACGCTAAATCAATCTGTTCCGCCGTAGTTTTAATTTCTGGGACAGTTTGGGGATAATGCTTATCATACAGGGAAACTAAATTCAGTAAATCTTGAGCATAATTTCTGGCATGTACCAGATTCCCAAAAATAAAGTTAACTGGATTATTAATTTCATGGGCTAACCCGGCGACGAGTTGTCCCAGACTCGACATTTTCTCAGTATGAACTAATTGGGCTTGGGCATGTTGCAAGTCACGCAACGCCTGTTCTAAGAGGGTGGCTTTTTGGTGAATTTCATCCTGCGATCGCCTGAGGGCAAGTTCGGTTTGTTGGCGTTCCTGAATTTCAGCCTCTAAACGCTGGTTGGCAGCTTCGAGTTCCACCGCACTGGCAACATCAAAGGCTTTGGGCATTAATGGTATTAATTCTAGGGCAGTATAGACGGAAATTAATGCCGTGATTGCTTTGATTAATCCAAATAGCCAATAATCGGGATGCCAAATCGTCCAAATAGCCATAGTATGGGTAATACCGCAGGCAATGATAAAAGCGGCAAACATGAGAAAGACTCGCGAAAACGGCAAATCCCGTCGCTGGCAAACAAAATAGATTAAGGTTAGGGGAATTGAACCATAAGCCAGGGCAATAAACCCATCCGATAAGAGATGTAGCCAGACTAAACCGGGCTTCCAGAGGTAGCAGTTGCCATGAGGCATGAAAAGTGTGGCAGTCAAAACATTAGTGATAAACGACTGCATAATATCTCCTTCTAATCAAGAATTAGCTCTTATCTGGTAAAATGGAAACGCTTTGAGGGGACTCAATCAGTGATTGGTGCAACCATGAACCATGACTCAGCGTACAGTGGAGGATGTAACCCCCTACTCAGGAAATAACGAGGAAGCTCTCACCCTGTTAACGTTTGAACCTGAAGAAATTAGATTTACCCAAACGGCGCTGATTTCAGTATTCCCTAAAATTGATGGAAACTACACCTTCTAGAGTCATAATTCTATAGGGTTAAATTTTGTAAAAGAAACTTGACGATTTATGACTTAGGATATAAAAAATACAAACTCAAGCTAACCAACACAGAAGCTCAACTTCTATAATAGAAGGCTGAGTGTTGCTTAATTAGGCGTTTTGAATGTCCACTGAACTTCAGGCTGAACTGCAAACGGCGGTTGAACACCGACGAAATTTTGCGATTATTTCCCACCCAGACGCGGGGAAGACGACGCTGACTGAGAAGCTGTTGCTATATGGAGGTGCGATTCACGAAGCCGGGGCGGTGAAAGCACGACGGGCGCAGCGCAAGGTAACGTCTGACTGGATGGCGATGGAACAACAACGGGGAATTTCGATTACTTCAACGGTGTTGCAGTTCGAGTATAAGAATCGCCAGATTAATTTGCTGGACACGCCGGGACACCAAGATTTTAGTGAAGATACCTATCGCACATTGGCGGCGGCGGATAATGCGGTGATGCTGGTTGATGCGGCGAAGGGTTTGGAACCGCAGACGCGCAAGTTATTTGAAGTTTGCCGGATGCGATCGCTGCCGATTTTCACATTTGTAAATAAAATGGATCGTCCGTCGCGGGAACCGTTGGAACTGCTGGATGAAATTGAGCAGGAGTTAGGGTTACAGACATACCCGGTGAATTGGCCCATTGGTATGGGCGATCGCTTTAAGGGCTTGTTTGACCGCCGTCTGCGGCAAATTCACTTATTTGAACGCACGGCACATGGGAGTAGGGAAGCGGGAGAGACGGTTCTCGATTTGGGGGATTCCCGGATTGAAAAATTACTGGATCAAGATCTTTATTATCAGTTGAAAGAAGAATTAGAACTGATTGAGGAGATTGGACCTGATTTAGATTTAGAGTGGGTGCATCAGGGTCAGATGACGCCTGTATTCTTTGGCAGTGCTATGACCAACTTTGGCGTCAAGCTATTTTTGGATGCGTTTTTAGAGTACGCCATGCAACCGGAAGCCTACAAATCTACAGAGGGGGAAATGCCGCCAACCCATCCAGATTTCAGCGGATTTGTGTTTAAGCTGCAAGCGAATATGGACCCCAAGCACCGGGATAGAGTGGCATTTGTCCGGGTTTGTACGGGTCGATTTGACAAGGACATGACCGTGAATCATGCGCGGACGGGGAAAACGGTACGGTTGTCAAGACCTCAGAAACTATTTGCCCAAGGGAGGGAATCTCTGGACGTGGCATATCCAGGGGATGTGATTGGGTTAAATAATCCAGGGGTGTTTGCGATCGGGGATACGATTTACAATGGCAAGCGTTTGGAGTATGAAGGGATTCCCTGTTTTTCTCCGGAATTGTTTGCCTATTTGAAAAATCCCAATCCTTCTAAATTTAAGCAATTCCACAAAGGTGTAACTGAGTTGCGCGAAGAAGGGGCGATACAGATTATGTACTCGGTGGATGAGTCCAAGCGCGACCCAATTTTAGCCGCCGTGGGACAGTTGCAATTTGAGGTGGTTCAGTTCCGTTTACAGAATGAATATGGCGTAGAAACGTTGTTGGATATGTTGCCCTATAGTGTTGCCCGTTGGGTAGCTGGGGGGTGGCAGGCTTTAGAAAAAGCGGGACGGCTGTTTAACACGGCGGTGGTGAAAGATAACTGGGGACGTCCAGTTTTGTTGTTTAAGAATGAGTGGAATTTACAGCAGGTGATTGGGGATCATCCAGAGTTACAGTTGAATGCGACAGCGCCTGTGGCGTCGGGACAGGAACCTGATTCGTTGTGACCTCTCCCCTAACCCCTCTCCTGCGAGGAGAGGGGAATAAAGTTGTAAGCTTTATCACAAACCAATGCACAATTTTTATAGCAATTACAACCAAGAAACAACCGATGGCGAATGGAATGGATCTTACCGTCCCGCTTCGCTAACGCAGCTACACAAACCAAGTCCGCCTGCGCGGACTTATGTTGAGCCTGAGTTGACTGAAACAACTACCTGGTCACAATTGACAGCCCAGCAATTCTTTTCCGAATACAGCGGGGCAGATGCTATCTATGACAACGTTAGGTGAGTTATAATTTAAGCTGGAATTACGATGGTTTATTTTGTGGCGAAAACGGGTTGATGTACTTACCTGAGTCCGAGCGTGTAATTTATGAACGCAATCCCCTTATTCAGGTTGCGTGCCAATTGCGGTTCCCACCCATACTTAAGATTTCTCGCCAAGAGCCAGTGGATTTTCAGGATGAGATCAGGTTTCAGTACCCACTCTTCGAGAGTACACAGCCGCAGGTTCCATCTGAAATCTCTCAAGCCATTCAAAAATTTGGTTTACCCCTATTGAGCGATATATCCTATAGCTTTAAATCTGAAGACCAGATATGGCACTTATGTATTAGCAAAGATTCTATTACTCTAAGTACATCTGCATACGAGAGGTACGAACATTTCCAAAAACGTTTTCGAGAAGCGGTTGAGCTTTTTGAAAGAATATATACACCATCTTTTTACACAAGGGTTGGGCTTCAATATCAAGACTTGATTATTCGCTCAAAGCTAGGGCTTGAGAATAAACAATGGTCAGATTTGATCACAGAACATATTGCTTCCGAGTTATACAATGCTAAACTTTCACCCTCAATTCAGTCAATTATAAAAGACCTAGTTTTGAAAACTGAACAGGGTCAAGTCCATTTTAAGCATGGACTTGTTTTCGTGAAACAACCAGACAGAAGTGACGATGAGCTTGCTTATTTACTAGATGCTGATTTTTATACAGAACGAAAAATAGAGAGAGGTGAAAATGTCTGGAACATACTCGGTAAATTCAACAAATCAGCTAGAAATCTTTTCAGATGGAGCATCACAGATACCCTCCATCACGCTATGCGACCCCAGACAATTGAAACCACAGAGATATAGTCAGACTTTAGCAGAAATTCCTACAAAAAATTTTATTGTTGATCGAGAAAGTGGGAAAACGCTTATAGTTCAGCATCCATCGTTTGAACTAATGATGTCCGATTCTTCTCTATCTTTCAGAAGTGATTGGAATCGCCTACCTCTCAGTAAATTTATCGCACTACTGAAATGTTTGCTAATCCTTCAATCTCTGCCGGAATCTGCTTTAGAAGAAGCGGCTGAGGAACTTCAAGGAATTGCTGATTTTTATTCTGATCGCTTTTCTCAAGCTAATCTGTCTACTATTCCAGCTAGCCGTGTTAAAGGTAAATTGAAATCCGCTCAAGTTAGACCACCTATTGTTGTGGAACCATAGCTTGTCTAACAATATTTGATGCATGAAAAAAAAAGCTATCTACCAGCCGTCAATTAAGAATGCTTCTCTCAGGCAAGGAGAGATACTAACAGATGTGGTTCAGTACAACCCTGTTGTTAGTGAACTATCACGAGAGGCTGAAGAATTGTCTTTTGAACCAGTCATTCATCCTTATGCAATTATTGTTACACAAGATTGTGATTTAGATTGGGATTATAGAGCTAGGCAAAGTAATAATGAACAATCATCAAAATTGTTAAATTCTGTAATTTTATGTGAAATTGCAACAGCACAAGAAGTTAGAGACATAGCAGATAAAGATATCATGAATAGGAAAGCATGGGAGTTAGTTAAATCCCAACGTCATGAAAGGTTTTATTTTTTTGAAAAGATTCCTGTTGAATATGAATTAGAACAAGCAGGTTTACCTGAGTTGACGGCTGATTTCAAGAAAATATTTGGAATTGATGCATCTACCTTATACTGTCAACTTGACCTAGGGATAGCCAAGCGACGCACCCTTTTATCGAGTCCTTACCTAGAACATTTTTCTCAACGGTATTATAGTTTTCACAGCAGAGTTGCATTGCCTTATCAATACGAAAGTGAATGAGAAAGTTAATAGTCGGCAGGTATAAAAACGAATAAATGGTATCCATCGGATGTTCTCATGCTCCTGACCCATCTGGGTAAATCCGCTACGATTAATAAAATAGTACAAAATAAGAGTTTTGCGATCGCACGATGCCTTCCCCCTTTCCTGGGATGAATCCATACCTCGAAACTCCCCAACTATGGTCAGAATTTCATAGTCGGCTAATTGTCGCGATCGCAGATGCACTCAACCCCCAAATCCTGCCTAAATATAGGGCGGCGGTTGAACGTCGCATCTATGAAATGAGTGATGGAGAGTCTGTCTTAGTCGGAATTCCTGATGTCAGCGTCACTCAGGGAATCAATCGCCCTAGTCAAGACGAAATATCCAGCAATATCGGAACGCTGACACCACAACCCACGATTGTTACGTTACCCATACCCGAAGAGGTTCGCGAAAGTTACCTGGAAATCCGCGAAATTGAAACTGGGCTAGTTGTCACCGTTATTGAACTCCTCTCACCCAAAAATAAAAAATCGGGTTCAGGGCGCATCGCCTACGAAACCAAGCGCCAACAAGTTCTACGCAGCCTTACTCATCTGGTGGAAATTGACTTACTCCGTGCGGGTACACCGATGCCAATGCTGGGACAATTTGCACCATCCCTTTATCGTATCCTGATAAGTCTTGCTGATCAGCGTCCTCGTGCTAACTTATATTCTTTATCCTTGCAAACTCCAATTCCTATTTTGAAAGTCCCTCTTCGTAAAGGAGAGAATGAACCTACACTCGATTTACAACGTTTAATTCACGAGGTCTATGATCGCGCGGGTTTTGCCTTTGTCATTGACTACAATCGTCGGCTTTCCCCGCGTCTTACTCAAGCCGCTCAAACCTGGTTGACGGAACATCTAAAATCTCAGAATTTGAGCAACTCATCTGATTACTAACTTTTCACTCGAAGCCTAGAAAGCTGAGAAGGTAAAATAAAGATGAATGATACCAACTCCGGGTTAACTACCCCCCTTATAACCCAGTCCGCGCAGGCGGACTTTGTTTGTTTAGCAGCGATTTCAATCGCCATGGCAAAACAATCGCCATGGCTGTCATGGGGTTATTATTCAGCAAATCCTAATTAACCAGATAGACCAACCACTTCCCCCGAACCTTCAATTACTTCCCCAATCCGATAAGCCGTAACACCTTGAGATTCAAACCAGCGACAGGTTTTTTCGGCTTGAACAGATGACACCAACACCACAAACCCAATCCCCATATTGAACGTATTAAACATCTCTTCCCGACTCACTTGACCCGCCTCAGCTAACCACTGAAAAATAGGTAAAATCTCCCAGCTATTGGGATCAATCTGCACCGATTG
This sequence comes from Coleofasciculus sp., assembly GCF_046565525.1. Lineage (NCBI taxonomy): Bacteria > Bacillati > Cyanobacteriota > Cyanophyceae > Coleofasciculales > Coleofasciculaceae > Coleofasciculus > Coleofasciculus sp. Next base: position 11,760 of record NZ_JBKHUP010000078.1, read on the forward strand.
ACCTTGACCTAAACACCGAGGTAAATTTTCCGGTAAACCGCCCCCTGTAATGTGAGCCATACCATGAATTTTAATTCCAGCCTGTAGCGCATCTAGAATCGGTTTCACGTAAATTTGAGTCGGCGTCAGCAACACGTCTCCTAAACGTTGACCCCCGAGTAAATCGGGACAGCTATCCCAATTTAAAGGCGATTCCTGGTTAATTGAATCGCTAACAATTTTGCGGACTAAACTAAACCCATTACTGTGAACCCCCTGACTGGCTAAACCAATCGCCACATCTTCCAATTGCACCTGAGAACCATCTAAAATTTCGCTTTTTTCCACCATTCCCACGCAAAACCCAGCAATGTCATACCCTCCCGGTTGATAAAAACCGGGCATTTCTGCGGTTTCTCCTCCCAACAACGCGCAGCCAGCGAGACGACATCCCTGAGCAATACCCGCTACCACCTGAGTGAGTTGCTCTTGATTCAGCTTTCCTGTGGCTAAATAGTCCAAAAAAAATAGGGGTTGTGCGCCAGATGTCAAGACATCGTTGACACACATAGCAACTAAATCAATTCCAACGGTGTCGTGACGATTCAAGTCATGAGCTAGTTTCAGCTTCGTCCCCACTCCATCAGTTCCCGATACTAAAACGGGTTCGCGATATCCCATCGGTAACTGGAAACAACCACTAAAGCCACCAAATCCCCCTAAGACTTCCGGTCGATGGGTGCTTTGGACGAGCCCTCTAATCTGCTGCACAAAAGCTCGACCTGCTTCGATATCAACACCAGCTTCTCGATAATCCATGAAATACCACTAGGAATGAAAACGTTGTTCTGATTGTAGGGGCGGGTTTCACGATTATCGTTTGTTTCCCGCCCTGATGTGACTAAACCCGCCCCAACCGAGGAATGTAGGGACTCACTTTCACTATTATCCTTTGTTTTCCGCCCCAATGTGACTCAACCCGCCCCAACCAAAGTTGTGAGGGTGTCCTTTGTTTTCCTCCCTCGGATATTTTACAGGTTGATCCCGGCAAAGCCTAGAGTAAAAGCAGCACTAGAAGGGCGGGTTTATTACAGTTATCGGTTTTTGCCAAAACGTTATCGGTAAAACCCGCCCCTACAGCATTGATGGAAAACCTTCGCCGCGACGGTCGAGGTTTGTTGTCTCTATTGTAAAGTTTTGTTAAGAATCTCGTAAATTCCCTGAGAGGGGTAAAAGCTGGAAAACCTTGCCAGATTAAGCATTAGGGCAAATTGTATGATATCGCACTTTTGAAAATCTTATCGCTGATTCCCAAAAATCACTGATCCCCAAACCCAAAACTTCGTGTTAGTCTGTGTCAGTTCCACAAAAATAGGACGAAATCGAATTCACCAACCTTGCCCTAAAAGGGACAAGGATTGACCAAGCCAGTTTGGACAACGTAAGCGGTGAATAGCTCGGGTTGAGCCTAGTTCTGGCACAGACTTCCGAATACTTCCCTAGTTCGGAGTATCTCTAAGCCTAATTGGTTAGGCGTTGGTAATGCCAAGACATCTTGGACTGGGTGGGCGAAGGGACTTATTACAGGGTTTGCTGGTTCCTGGGATTATCTCCATTTAAAAACCAGCATTTAATTGTAAAGCTGTCTTATAAAAACAGGGTTTCAGACCCAAAGGAGTTTCGATGAGTATGAGTTGCAGCAGATTTTTCTTAATTCTCTTGCATCACCACCCATAACCCCAAACGTAGAATTCCAGAGGCTTTTAATTATAGGCTTATGAATCAGCGAATTTTGAGTGGTCTCACTGTTACGTTCTTAACCACAGCCCTCAGCACAGTGATATCCAATCCGGCTAACCAAGCTCAGGCAGTTGACCAAGGTTCTGAGGGCAACTTGACTCCCGCTCAAGCGCTACAATCTCCAGAAACAATTCCCTCCACCTCCTCTCAACCAACCCTTCAGCCGCCAGAGGTGGTAAAAGTGGGAGAATTTCAGTCCCCAGCATCTCAGGTTGGGGAAGCAGAAGAAGTCATTGCCAAAATTCATGGCTATTCACTAGATGGGCGTCAGGCGGCTACTCTTTATGTGCGCGACATCCCTGTCCTGACGTTCTTAGGTTCAAAGGCAATTGTCAACAATGGCAGTAAAGTGGGAGAAGTGGCTCTGGGAAATAACTCTGAACCCGGGTATTCTTCATCCAAAACGGTGTCTGACTATCAATCCCTAGAGGTAGACCAACTGGATAATACCGCCTCGCCAAGTGTCACCTCGACCAGTAATGCCAATCTGGATGATGCCGTATGGCGGGCGACGGCTGTTGCGGCTCAACTCAATCAACTGCATCGGGATAATATTAATGCAGACGCGATCGCAGTCCGTTGGAATCAGGGGTGTAACTGCTACAGCATCAAGGTCAATGACCAGGAGTTGGTGCAAGTTAACGAAAATACCATCCTGCCCGATACCACCCAAAACCTAGCCGAAGATGCCCTGCAAGCCACGAACCGACTGCGGCGCTTAATGGGTAATGCTCCCCCCATACGCGAAATTGAGGGCAAACCCACCGCCCAGACAATCGCCCAAGTCGCGATCGGTTCAGTACGCTTTCAGGTTAAAGGTATTGCCTCCTGGTATGGTCCTGGCTTTCACGGAAACCGCAGCGCTAGTGGTGAGCGATTTAATCAAAATGCGCTAACCGCCGCTCATCGCAGCTTACCCTTTGGCACTAACGTGCGAGTGACCAATTTAAATAATGGTCGCTCCGTTATCGTGCGGATTAATGACCGAGGACCTTATGCCAGAGGGCGAGTCATTGACCTTTCCGCCGCCGCCGCCAGAGTTTTAGGATTGCTCCGCACGGGTGTGGCGCCTGTACAGATTGAGGTTTTAGATAACTACTAGGGAATAGTGTTGAGTGTGTAGGGGCGGGTTTTACCATCATCGTTTGTGACCTCACCCTGATGTAACTCGCGCCCGCCCCAACCGAGTGCCAGCTTTCTGGGGCAAAGGGCGAATGACCAATGACCAATGACAAATTGCTAACATCGATCTAAGATCCAACTACTAAACTCTCATGCGTCTGTTTACGACAATCGCGGGATTGCGCTGCCACTTAGAACGTCATCGAACCCAAAAAACCGTCGGTTTAGTGCCGACGATGGGGGCGTTACACCCAGGTCACCTTAGCTTAATCGAGCGGGCGAGACGCGAAAATGCTATTGTCGTTGTCAGCATTTTTGTCAATCCGCTCCAGTTTAGACCAGGGGAAGATTTGCAGCAGTACCCGCGTCAGTTGGAGCAAGATCAACGCTTGTGTGAACAAGCGGGAGTGGATGTGATTTTTGCGCCAACAGTGGTGGAGTTGTATGGCGATGACCAATCCGATCTGCAAACCCCGACTGAGTTTACTCAAGTCCAGCCACCAGCAGCTATGAACTCTATCTTATGTGGTCACTCCCGTCCGGGTCACTTTCAGGGGGTGGCGACTGTGGTCACTAAGTTATTAAATCTAGTTCAACCCGATCGCGCTTATTTTGGTCAAAAGGATGCTCAGCAATTGGCGATTATTCGCCGCTTGGTCGCGGATCTAAATTTGCCTGTCACTATCGTATCTTGTCCGATCGCGCGTGAGTCGTCAGGACTTGCCTATAGTTCTCGCAATCAGTATTTGACGCCCGAACAAAAAGCACAAGCTCCGATTCTCTATAAGGGTTTACAAAATGCCCAAAATGTGTTCAAGACTGGGGAGCGCGATCGCACGTCCTTAATTGCTGCTGTTACCTCAGAACTCACCTCGGTTAAGGAGATTCAAGTCGAGTACATCGAATTGGTTCATCCCACTACCTTGACCCCCCTAGAGCAAGTTGAAGACGAAGGATTACTCGCTATAGCGGCTCGTCTGGGTTCAACTCGTTTAATTGATAATATCCTGCTGCGAAATCGCCAACCGATTATTGCTATTGATGGACCGGCGGGAGCGGGTAAATCCACAGTGACTCGGTTAGTGGCGCAGCAATTAGGCTTAATGTATCTGGACACAGGAGCCATGTATCGGGCGGTAACGTGGCGGGTGCTGCAAGCCGGAATTGATTTAACCGATGAACCTGCGATCGCGGAATTGGTAAGTCAATGTCAAATTTCTTTAATCAGTAGCGGTTCACAACCGCAAACCTTAAGAGTGTGGATTGATGGGAAAGAAGTCACCCAAGCCATTCGTTCCTTAGAAGTTACCGCCAATGTCTCTTTTGTCGCGGCGATCCCGGCTGTGCGTCACGAATTAGTCAAACAGCAGCAGCGCTTGGCGTCTAAGGGTGGCGTTGTCGCCGAAGGGCGGGATATCGGGACTCATGTTTTCCCCGATGCTGAACTGAAAATCTTTCTCACCGCCTCGGTTCAAGAACGGGCACGCCGACGCTTACAAGATCTCAAAGACCAAGACCAAGGCACTGTCAGTTTAGAACAACTAGAACAGGACATTCAACTACGAGACGAGCGTGACAGCACTCGTGCATTAGCCCCCCTGCGCCAAGCCGCCGACGCGATCGAAATTAATACGGATGGTTTAACAATTCCTGAAGTCACCGCTAGAATTATCAGTTTATACCATAAAAAAGCGTTATCGTTACCTCAAGAATAAAAGCCTGCCCATCCTGACATTTCATGGGTTAAAGAATTCTCGCCCTCAAAACTCAGACTGGGCGGGTTTTGAGTTACTGCCTTTCGCCAACCATGACAGATTACTTCTTTGACTGCAACTCGGCACTTAAAAAATCCCGGATATACTGTCATTTGCGTCGTAACTAACAAAAGAATCATTAGCACGAAGGCGGATTTCGGTATCCAGTTGCACCACAGCGAACTGAATATCTCTAGAAATGGTGGCGTTTAGCAATTGAGACGCAGGGTTTAGCATCAGAATTTATAAAGCGGGTTGATCTGTGCTTAGGCGTTTATGTCTGGCGATAGATTAACCCGCCGCTTGGATTATTCTGCAACAAGAATAATCTAAAAATAAACAACCATGACGTGCCGCCTGTGTATTCAGAGGAGTGAAGGGGACGTAAGGTGGCAAATCCTTGTCAGTTAGTTTGGCAGTATAAATTATCCATTAGTTTAATAGCTGCCATGGTTAGTTTTATTGCAAGTTTAAGTATGTCCGTTGTTCGTTCAGTTAACCCGAAACTAGCGATCCCTAGTCCTAATTTGAACCAACAGGAACGGTCGAATTCCCAGAGTTTACAAATCAATGGCTTAATCGGAGAGGAACAGGAAATCTATGAAAAAATGCTCGCTCACTTGGCAGAGGAAGAAGCTAAACGCTTAACCTTTTCTGTACCAGTACAATTTCAAGGCAAAACCATTCGTTCTCGTGTCCTCAATAATGCCAAAGTGATTGCCCTCACGTTTGATGATGGACCTTCATCGCAGACAACTCCCCAAGTTTTAGACATTCTCAAACGAGAAAATATCAAAGCCACCTTTTTTGTTGTCGGTAAGACGGTGAAGAATCATCCCCAGCTTATGAAACAAATTGTGGATGAAGGTCACGCTATTGGTAACCACACTTGGAATCATCAATATCATCAGTACAGTCCATCAGCGGCGGCGGGTGAACTGGAGACTACCGCCACTTTAATTCATCAACTCACTGGCGTCAAAACGGCATTATTCCGACCTCCGGCTGGCATTTTGGATAATGGCTTAGTTAGCTATGCTCAGCAAAAAAAGTATGCCGTGATTATGTGGTCAGCGGATACAAAAGATTGGCAAAGTCGCCGGATTACTGTGCCAAAATTAATCGATAACGCCATTCAAGACGCTCAATCTGGTGGTATTATTTTACTGCACGACGGCGGTGGCGATCGCTCAAAAACAGTGCAAGCTTTACCAAAGTTGATTACTGAACTTAAACAGCGCGGTTATCAATTTGTCACTGTGCCAGAATTATTGGATATGCCAGATTGATACTAAGTCGCGTTCTAAGCTGTCATGCATTGAAATTCTGACTTTCACGGTATGTGGCGCAATGCGTGTAGGGGCGGGTTTCACTACTATCTTTTCGGTTGCACCCAGATGTAACTAAACCCGCCCCTACTCAGGTTTCTAGACTTCCCGTGAAAAGTCAGATTGAAATTGGGTATGAGTAGCGAGCAAGATGTTCGCACTAAGTACCTGGACATAAATTCTGTACACTGTAGACATTAACGTTTAAATATAGCAGTAAACACATCGATTAGGACATTGTAGAGACGTTCCGGCGGAACGTCTCTTTTGTGAAGAGTTTGTGAGCAAAAAATTATTTCTAGGTAGATTTAGCATAATGAGTAAAGAAATGTAAACAACTAGCACCTAAAAGTAGTGCCACTCATAGCAAGGGAGTTGAGAAATGGAATTCTTCAAAATTCGCCAGGTCGTTCGAGCCAATTTTAACGAGATGATTCAACAGGAGCAAAATTCCGAAACTGTAGGGTTGACATTTTATTCTCGTGAGTGCTTAAAAGATTACCAAACAATTGCCGAAATAGCTAGAACCCAACGTGATGAACAGCAAGAAACAGTGGAGATGATCAACCCCAGTCTAGTAACCTTAGAGAAAAAACAGGCTGCGGAAAATAACCTAGAGTATCGGTTATACGATAGCACTCACTTCAGCCAATTCCCGTTTTATGAGGATCAAGAGACTATCAACATATTCGATAATTCTCTTCAATTCCAGGAGTCGGACTGGAAGGAGATAGAATGGTTTTTCATTTCCTTAACATCCTCTAGCGAAATAGATAATGAATGGGCAACCCTGGAAGGATTTGCTTCAAAAATCTCTGTTTGATAAGGTTAATTTTGCCCAACTTATTCATCCGTTATCAGGTTCAGCGCGTTCTAATTCCTGGGTACAGTAGGTAGAATCCAGATAGGGTCGCAGTGGGACTAATCCGGTTTTAGACAATAAACATTGCGCCTGTTCAGTTCTGAGAATTTCAGCAAACTTTCTCCCAATGGGGGGACGACTATTATCTCTGGGATAAATAACGGCTAAGGGATAAGCTAAGGGATAGGTTTGACTAATCAATGCCTCAACATTAGCTCCATAACTGCCTTTAGAATTACATAAGTCAGTGTTTGGCGTAATTGGTTGCTGGTTATCTTGTACCAAGGGTGAAATCCCCGGCTTTTCCCCGTCAACGATAGCTAAGGGATAAACCGAACATTGTCCTAACACTTTACTCAGGGAATCAAATCCGATCGCGCCAATATTTCTCTGTTCAAAATCTCCAATGACTTGTCGCAATGTCTCAAAGGTTTGGGTGCGGATAATCGGGGGACGACCTAAGTTGGCAAATGAGCGACTCGGTTGGTTACTTTGTTGCAGGAGGGCTTCAAATTCGGCAATATTATCAGTATTGGTATTCTCTTGTAAAACACGCTGCTTAAACAGTTGAATTGCCTGATCACTGAGGGGAACATAAAGTTGAACAGGGAGATCCGGTCCACCTAATTCTTGCCAATTGGTAATCTCTCTTGTGTAGAGTTGGCGTAATTGCTCAAAGCTAATTTGCCCATTCAAGGCGGCGGGTAAACTGTTTTCCCGTTGAGCATAACTGAAGGCGACAAAGACAACTAAGCCATCATGAGCAACTTCTTCTGCGTCTAAGGCAAATCCTAACCGATTCAGGGGAGTCGCGATCGCAAACTCCGCTTCTTCGGATCGAACCTGTGCGATCGCGTCTGTCCAAGTGGGGACGGATTGATAGTTTAATTCTAATTTTGGTTGACGCTGATACAATTCACTCGCCAAGGTGGTATCCTTGGCAATTAAATTGGGTTGCTCCAGAATATAATCCCACGCCCCGTCTTCTTCCGCCGTATAGGTAAATGTTCCCGTCGGAATCCCTGACACCTGTTCAATACAGCAGGGAAATGGTTCAGTTTCCATCGTGGTTTGGGGTTGATTTCTCCCCAATAGCCACCAGATCAACAGTCCCAACAACAGCAGCGCTAAAAGGAGCCAGAATAACCGAGGACGCCAAAACCGCCATTTCTTTTTCTTGACCTCGGCTTCGACTTCCGGTTGGGAGAAAGGGGGGATAATTTGCGGTTCGGGGGGCAAGTGTAATAAAGCGCGGCGAGCAATTTCTGCGGTTTCAAAGGATGAGGTACCAATGCCAATTAGGGATAAAATATAGTCTTTGAACGCGGGTTGAATGAGGGGCCAATGCTTTGTAATCCGGGGATTGAAGGGTTGCAGCGTCACCGGATCATGGGTGCCACCGTTTAAAAGGTAAAATGCTACATACCCCAAGTCTTGTAAATCCTTTTTGGGGAATAACAAAGGACGTTCAAGTAATGGCGGATCAAATCGTCCTTCCCACAAGAGTAGGTCACACAAATAGATAAAAAAGCCTTGGAAACTGGGAACAATTAGCAAGCTATCTAAACTAATATTGCCATCCGTGAGTCCTTGTTGAACTAAACCCGAAGGGAGGCGAAATTTTTGTCCATGTAGAAATTCCAAACTTTGCAGAACTTGTTCCAGGATCTGTCGCACCTGATAACTGGTCATTGCCCCAGTTTGCGCCAAGTAACTGGCTAGGGTAGGATAGGTATCTAAAACCCCTTGGCTGACTAAATAGCAGCGTTCAAAACGTGGATCTGCGATCGCGTCCCAAGGGGAGACGAGGCGAAAGTCTTGCACCCGCCCATCAGCTAAAGTGACGCCAGCGAGATTGACAAAGGCTTCTTTGCGTAACTGGCTTTCTTGGAGATTAAAATAGCGATCGGGTAAAACGTATTCCTTGATCACCACAGGTTGGCGAGTGGGGAGTTGCAAGGCTTGATAAAGACGACCTCGACCCCGATTTTTGAGGAAGCGTTCAATTTGATAGGTTCCCCGAATTCCCCGAATTTTCGTTTCTGGCGGTAACAGGGTAAGAAATCCACATTGGCGACAATAGTTGGCACCGGGTTGTTCGAGCAGGGTTTGTTGCACCCATTCACAGTAGAATGGATTTCCTCGCACACAGCGATACTCCGGATAGAGGGACTTCACTCCGGGCGGAACGACGACTTCTGTAACCACGCCGCCTTCTGCTTCGGCTTCTAATCCTTCACCCGGTTTCGTTTTACCCGCCATGCGATCTTTGAGTTCATCTAGACTCGGCGCACGCTGCTTCAGTTCATCTTGCAGAAACGGCACTAACCAGAGTAAACGCGCTGGGACGAACCTGATCAGGATTGCTCGAAAGCGACCTGGGATCGTCTTGAAGCGATGGAAAATCCGACTTCCTTCAACGCTGCGAAATTGTTGAAATAAGCGTCCCACAAACCCTTTTGGGTTACCCTTAACCATAACTGCTGCTCCTGCCAAGCCTTGTTAGGCGGTGTACTGCTATCCTGCCATAGCCACGGTGTTAATATAATCAGTCGTTTCCCAAAGCGTTGAGAAATTTAACAAATCTCGCGGAATTTCCCACCCTCTTAGAGGGTGGGGATGGATAGCGAGTAATTAAAAAATGTTGCTTGACTTTCCTCTCTAGGGTATAATTTTAGGTGGCTCAAATCAACAATGGATCGAGGAAAAGTTGGCAGTAAGACGGTGTACATTTAGATTGTATCCAAATAGGCAGCAACTGAAAAAGTTATTCGCTGCACGTCGTCTTCATGCTTACTTATACAACGCCTGCATCGCCCACCGTCGTTATGAATGGAAGGCGCACCATCATAGTGTTAGCTATTTTGAGCAGCAGAATTGTTTACCAGAATTCAAGAAATTTTGGGAGGATTTTGCTGGTCTTAATTCTTTGAGTCTCCAGGCAACGGTAAAACGTGTTGACATAGCTTATAAAAGCTTTTTCCAGGGACTAAGAGAGTACCCTAAATTCAAGTCAATACGCAAATACTCCGGTTGGACATACCCATCTTTGCCCAATTGGGGTTAGTTCATCAAAATTTGCTTTTCCTAGAATCCGAAGTCTGCTAGTGTAGCATTATTTAGTCAAATTAGGAGTTACCAGAAATGGCAAAGGAGCAAGTGGCGAAGCTGTTTCGAGATGCTCAAGCGAACCCCTCTTTAAAAGAGGAACTCAGAGCCGCCCCCAACGTAGACGCCTTTATCCAAATGGCAAAAGAACGGGGTTATGATTTCACTGTGGAAGAATGGCAAGAAATGACTGGGTTTTCTGTTGAAGAAGTCGAGGGTAAGTTGTCAGAGATTCCCGGATTGTAAGGGATTAAAGTTTGAGTTTTATTACAGAAACAAGACAAATGACTAATGACAAATATCATTCGCACGGAACGTGGACTCACCCTGGTAGGAACAGGCATCACGCTATATGATGTCATGGCTCATCTTATAGATTGAGCAAGTTTTTGGATGACACACTCCATTCCTCATTAATCTTGTTTATCATTTATCCCTGCGGATAAAACTGGACTGCAATTTTTATCTACAGGCGTAGTTGTAGATACCATCGCTGCCATAAGCTGTTCGGGTGTCACATCAAAGGGTAATCTGTGGATATCAGAATTAGGCTGGCAAGCAATATCCGCCCCCTGGCGTAACTGTGCCAAAGTGATATTCCCTAAACCCAAATCATCCAGGGTTTGGGGTAAACCGATTTCGCGATAAAACTTCAATAACTGTTGCCGTGCTGAGGCGGCGAGTTGATTCCCTTGCACCATTTCTTCTAAGCGCAATTGCACCAAAATTCCATAGGCGACTTTCTCCCCATGTAAGGCACTGTGAGATCCTCTAAGATGGGTTAAACCATTATGCACAGCATGAGCCGCCACAGTACGACACTGCGCCCCACCTAAACCACCAATTACACCCGCTAGCAAGACTGTGGCATCAACCACCTCTCGCCAAACCTCACTCCCTGGTGTTTTTAGGGCGTCTGCTGACTTTTGAAATAGGATATCCCGTAGCACCCTCGCCTGTTGTACCGCTGCAATAATTAAGGTTTGATCCGAGTGAGCACTACTCACGGATGCTTCATACCATTTCGCTAAGGCGTCTCCAATTCCTGCCACTAAGGTACGTTGGGGGGCTGTTTCAATCAAGCTATAATCCAGGATGAGCAAATCTGGGCAGCGATTCAGACTCACATCGTACAGGAAAGCTCCCTCGTTCGAGTAAATATTGGAAAGCGCCGTCCAAGCGGCACAGGTGGCGGCAGAGGTGGGAATTGTGACAACTGGAAGTTGGCACTGATGGGCTAAGAGTTTAGCCGTGTCCAAGGCTTTGCCGCCACCCACACCGATAATTAAGTCCGCTTGATGGCGGGTAACTGCTTCTTGCAGGGATGCGAGGGAGACTTCACTGCAATCCGGACTATAGGATGCCGTAGCACAGTTTAACGGCGGCTGTTTCAAGATGGGTTCTAGCTGTGGTGATAACGTCGCCAAGGTATGATTCCCACCGACAATCAGGGGACGATGACCCAAAGACGCGATCGCCTCTCCAGATTGTGCTAATGCCGGGACACCGCGCAAAACCTGCGCTGGGGCAACCGTGAGCGACAGCAATGAGGGAGGAGCAGGGTTAGTCATTTTTAGCAGAGGATTCAGCTAATTGAATTTTTATCTTACCTCATCTCCCCTATCTCCCCTAGCAACTCGGTTTCAAGACTTCCCCTGAAAAGTCAGGTGGAGGTGTCTGGTAATTGAGCCAAGCGTTCTTTGTAAATATTGATCGTCATCTGTTCATCATCACGCTTAGCCAGCGAGCGGCTGATTTTACCTACAACTAGGGGTTTAGATATACCGGGTTCTGGGTGGATCACGGTGCGGGCGCGAATAGTCAGTTGGTTAGTTTCTCCACCCAAACGCCCATAAGAATACAAATCACTGGCGGCTTGGCGCAGACTGGCTTCAAGTTGAGATTCGTTGATTGTTGTGGGTAAAGCGATGACGGCTTGGTTGCCTCCGTTGTCGTAGACTAAGGAAAAAGGCACAGCACCAGGAATCACTGTACGGGTAAACGGGACAATACTCAGCGCAAATAAGCCGCCTGTGAGAACCCCCATAAAGCCAGTAATCCCCACCAGCCGAAATCGGATGCCCCATTTAAAGATAAAACCTAGGATGCTAAGAACTCCGCAGACTAGGGTGAGAATGCCTATCCATTGGGTATACGTGAGAAAGTCAGTCGTTGTTGGCATAGAAGATAAGGTGTGGCTACTTGATAAACACCAATGGCTACATCGTTGCGGTTTTGTTATCTGAAGAGTAGGAATAGATAGTTCCTAATTTCACGGAAAAATACGGAAATTAGTTTGTAAGAGTAATCTTAACTGGGTGAACTACTACACCCTCTATCCCATTGCAGAAAGCATCTGGGACTACTTTGCGGATAATGTTGTAACTTCCATTTGTGTCGGCGTTAAACTTAACGCCGTTTTTTGATTTGTACAACCCGCGCTTAAGGCGACGACCGCTAAACTTTGCGGTTTTGGCTTCTGCTGTTCCGTAAACAGGAAGAGGATCTCCGTCTAAGAAACTGGCAAGCGAAGTGTAGGATTCTTCGGTGATGACAACCTTAATGCCAACCAACTCAGCCTTGTAAGTCAACATCTCAATGAATCTAGAATGAGGAACGCTGGTGAAGTTTTGATTATTGGCTTTACCCATATTGAGTTCCTGCTTCCAGTTCTCATTTTTTCCGATTACAAGAGTTGAGATATTCTTCTCAACTAATCGATTAATAATGAAACGGCTGGACTTATGGAGATAGTCATCTATCTTGAATCCTCGCTTAGTTGACAAGCGCTGAATCCTGTTGGATGTTTTCCTGTTTCCCTTGAGACGAGACTGAAGCTCAGCTTTCTTTTTGTTATAAAAATTATTAACTGCTTTAACGGGTCTGCCATTAATCAGGAAAGGTTTAAAGCCTTTTTGATTTGAAGTTACAGCCGCTAAGTTGTTAAGACCAATATCTACACCTGCTACTGCTTCACCGTCTACCAATTGTTCAACGGATTGTTCATAAATTATCTCAACCACGTAGTAGTTAAGACGGGGAATAATTCTCACCTCATTGATATTTTGCTTATTACAAGAAATCATCAGGTCTGTTCCCGATGGTTTCACCCATCCCTTCTTCAGCTCTTTGGAGCTAATAGCCTGGATGGTGTAAACCAAGAGATTGCGCCCCCTCTCCTTGTCTTTATATTTAGGGAGTCTAGGCTTTCCCAGGAACTTGGAAGGGTTTTTCTTGTAAGCTTTATCCGCCTCTTTCCACGCTTTCCAATTTCTATCTAAACAACGAAGAATTTGCTGAGAGACTTTGCGGGGCAATTCGCAATACGATTCTTCTGCTTGCATCCGAGACGCCATTTCGTTGTAACAGAGAACTTGATTGGTTTCAAAGAAGTGTTGACGAATTTCGTAATTAGCTCGGTTGTAGAGATTTTTAGACTTAAATGCCAAGCTATCAATCTCTTTCCATTCCCGGCAACATTTCCGAATTACATGCTTCTCAACAAGTCTCATTGTCTCCATTTGACTGAAGCTCACTAATGAGTTTTTCCGTCTTGCGCTTTGCTCTTCTCATCCCATACAGCCTTGCACAAAATGATGTAATGACACTCGCTCTCATCTGTTATCAAGTCTTCTTTGTCGTCAGGAACACCATTAACGATTTCGAGTCTTCTGTCTGTTTCTGATAGAAGAATTTCGATATATTTAGCACCGAATCTAGTTAAGCGATCTTTGTGTTCTACCACTAAGACGCTGAAACTCCTGTCCAACAAGAGTTGATTCAGTTTCTTACGATTGTCATTCAGTCCACTCCCTACTTCTTTCACAACCTTGTTGACGGCATAGCCTGTCTTTTGCTGCGTACTGAGACAGTCTTTCGGCAAGCCTATCTAAGTTGCTTTTATTTTCTGAGCTGGAGACTCTGGCATAAATGCAAGCAACGATAGATGATGCAAAAAATGCGTCGGTTTCAATCAGTATAGTTCCTGTTGGAAGCTGGCGACCTTTAATGATGCCTTTCTTCCACCAGCTCCACGCCGTCCTATAACTGACGCCTTGAGCTTTTGCGTAATCTGATAATTTCATGCGGTAACCTTATCGACCTATGTGTAGATTACCGCATATTGCCGCTATTTTCCGTATTCTTAATGAATGTAAACAATACACACCAGTATCAACGATTCCTACTTTCCGCTCCTCGGATAATTGACTTTCGCGTCCATTCTCGCACACTCTCTAGCTGAACAATTGCCTGATCGCGTTCCCGGTTATCTGGACAAGTCTCTAGTATAGTATCTAGCAGCCGTCCCCACAGGTACTCAACAGTGCCAATCTCTTCGAGTTGCGCTTGGGTGGGACTATCCCATCCAAATAAGCGATCGCGTATTGCCCTCGCTTCGGCAGATATATGCTCTTTGTCCACCTTATTCTCTCCTGAATCCCCTTACCATACCTGCACTTTTCCCTATTGCCCGATCCCCGTTCTCTTGAGTAATTGGTCGATTTTATAATTGGGGTTATCTCGCGATTCATCCCACGTCTCCGGAGCCGTAGGGCGTGGGGCTTCCCCCGAATTCAGCTAATTTCCTGCCGAGCTTTCTGAGTCCAAGCCTCATTAACGAGTATTTTGCTATTAGATAGTTTGAAATCAAACGGATGAGGCGGTTCAGGGACACCTAGAACACCCGTTTGCCGGTGAGATTTAATTAAGTTAACAATCCAAGTACAAAAGTCTAAAATTTCCTCAGGTAATAGCGTTAGGTCAAAGTGCCAGCTTTGATTAATTCCTCGACAATCCCGTCCCCACAGCCTCGATTGAACGATACCTGCCCCTTTATTAATAGACACTCGCAAGATAAAGGGGCGTTCCGGGAGTAATTCATCAGGAGCTGTGTGAACATAGACACACAGATAATTCATGCGTTGCCGATCATCGATCCAAGATGCCATTGGCAGATTGCCCGTTGATGGATTGCGGGTTGTAATCTTCACTGGCACGTTCATCTTTGCGGCAAATTGATAATAAAACTCTTGCCTTAGCTGAGAAACCGTGCGTATAGCTTCAGGAGTCATGATTACTGCACAAGAGTGAACACTTAAAAACGTTTTTTGCGATAGCGAGAAAGCCGCCGCAGTTGCTTATGCCGAGCAATGGCTTTGCGCTTCCGTTTTTGAATCGGCGTTTCAAAGTGACGATGTTTCTTCATGTCGGGAAAAATTCCCGCTTTGGAGACAGCTTGTTTAAATCGGCGGAGGGCTGACTCAATCCCTTCATGTTCACCGACAGTTACCTGTGCCATTTTATTTCCTCCTCAGCTTGAGTTTATTGCTTGATGCCTGACCACACCTAGCCGGAATGAATCAAGTGAAACCAGCACAAAAAGCTGATTTCACTCGATAGTGCAGCTTCTAGGAGACGTAGAGAAACGCCGCCATTAATGGGCTGATTACATCCGCATTATTCGGTTTTAGTAGCGTCGAGAGAATCCATCGCGATTGCCGCCGCCGCGACGACCACCACCGCCTTGACCCCGAGGTTCACGAGGTTTAGCTTTATTCACTTTCAAATCCCGACCCATCCATTCAGCGCCATCTAGAGCATCAATAGCAGCAGATTCTTCAGCTTCTGATTCCATTTCCACAAAACCAAAGCCCCGCATCCGACCTGTTTCTCGATCCGTGGGTAACTGAACCCGCTTCACCGTGCCGTATTCAGCAAAAATACTGGTAATGTCTTCCTCTGTAGCATCATAAGACAGGTTACCAATGTAAATTGACATAGAGTATCTCCAAAACCAATGAATGTAGAGACTTATGATTCGGAGACATGCCTGTCCGTAAATCAAAACAAACGATACAGCCGAATATAAACCTCGCTGATTATAATAACACCATTTATCCACTACCCTGCTGACATTCTCCCTAATCTACAACCTAAGCAACCCAGAGATGCTGGGCAAATCGCACGGCGAAGCTGACCAACACTAGAGTGAAGAATAGGAGTGTTGCCCATCCCCATCGCGGATAACGCGCCAGCAGCAGACCTAAGGCTATCGAAATTGATACAATGCCATAGGCATGGCGTTCAGCAGAAATGGTGCGACCTGGGCTTAAAATCACGGCTAAGCTACAAAATCCATAGGTGACGGCAACAGGTCTAAGCTTTGTTCGCTCTCGCACGAGTAAATAGCCACCTCCCCAAACCATAATCATATTAATTAGCGGATCTCCAGCTAAAAGCCACAGGAGAATGAAGAGGCTGTAAAAGCCATACCCTTGCTCCACACACAGCCGTTGCAGACGAGATCGCTTTCGCGGGGGTTGAAGAGTGCCTCGCCGTGTGAGATCACTTTGCGATCGCCACAACAAATAACCCAATGCACAAATTGTGATAAAAAGCAAGGGATGCCACGGATCTTGAATCCAACCCCGATTCCAGTTGGCTGTCCCTGCTGAAATTTGCACCAGCATCTTCAACCATCCCTGTCCATAAAAAGCTTGTTCAGGTTGCCATGCCTGTTGCACCCTTAAAAAGGCTAGCATGTCCCCAAAACGAATTCCGCAGTAGAGGCTATAGAGTCCCATTCCTCCGGCGGTGGCTAAGCTAGGAAGGTAGGCGAAAGCCGATCTTTTCTCTCGCCAAGCCACCAGCAAAAACGCTGGGGATAGTGCAATTCCGGGTAATCGTGTCGCACTGGCTAAGGCTCCCCATAAAGCTGACCAACCATAGTGTTTACGGTCAAACGCTCGCAAAGCCGCCGTACTCCACAACAGAAATAGCCCCTCCGTATAGATTACCGTGCCAAATAGAGAAAAAGGACACCAAGCTAAAACCGCTGTTGTCCAGCGAGCAACATTCTGCCCATGACTCTCTTGAACCCAACCACACAGAAGGATTAGCGCACCCCAAAATGCCAGATTATTCACAACAGTCCCGGCTACATTAAAGGGCAATCCCCCACTCATCACCGCCCGAACCAGTAAGGGAAATAAAGGAAAAAACGCTACATTATGTCCCTGACCATCATTAGCATATTCATAACCTGAAGTGGCTATCATTTGATAGTGGTCACTATCCCAAGCGGAAAAGACATCCCAACTTACCGTCGGTTGAATGCCCCCAGGTGGCGCAGGTAATAAGGGAGCAATCACCAACATAGCGATAACAATGACAATTCGGCTGAGTAGCCACATCACCGTGGCAAAAGTAATACTATTCACGTAGATGCTTTTCTATGCCCTAATTCCTAGAACACCAATTCAGTCATTCAATCCTAGGCTACAAAATTTCTGAAAAACAGTAGCACAAGCTACCCCACCCTGCTTTTTATAACTTATGCCTTATCTAGATTCCTATAACTAATTCCCAGCTTTTAAGTCTCCCTGTATCCATCGGCGCATAATCAATGACTCTCAACTGCCAAATACCAACACTATCCTGATTCAGCAACGACTTGAGCGCCGGAGTATTTTCTATAGAATAGGTGTATTGGAGTTGAGTGTTAACACCCAATGTACGACTTTGTAGCAGCG
This sequence comes from Coleofasciculus sp., assembly GCF_046565525.1. Classification (NCBI taxonomy): domain Bacteria; kingdom Bacillati; phylum Cyanobacteriota; class Cyanophyceae; order Coleofasciculales; family Coleofasciculaceae; genus Coleofasciculus; species Coleofasciculus sp. The sequence continues at coordinate 29,245 of NZ_JBKHUP010000078.1, forward strand.
CAGTCTTACCATTGGGTGATTTCAACTGCACTTCTAAATCTCCCAAAAACTCATGTTCAATGTCCACCGTCACCTGAATGTTTTGCACTGGGGCAGATTCTGTGATTTGAATCGTGCTAGTCACACCACGGGGATTATCATCAGGAATAGCTAAGTTTTTATCATTGCGTCGTTTGAGGATTTGGGCAACCTTAGCAGTTTGAACTCGTTGCTGTTGAGCCGCTTGTACCGCTTTAAAAGCATTGACCTTACCATAGCCAAACCATTGAGAATACCCATTCGTATCATAAGTCCCCAATCGCATACCAAGCTGGGGGTCAGCATCACGGTCTACAATTTTGTCGGCTGTATCTTGCAGGATACGTTTGACTTGTTTAGCCGTCAGATCAGGATTAGCCGAGAGAATTAGTGCCGCAACACCCGCAACAACTGGACAGGCGCTCGATGTGCCACCAAAACTGCCTACAAAGTCACCGATTTCATACCCCGCTGCTCCGAGTAAGTCGGTGGTAAAGACACCATTACCTGGGGTTGGGGCATTCACTTTGGGTGCCGTGCCAATAAAACCTGTTTTTTCAAACCACATTCCTGGCGGAGCATTGTTGCTAGGGGCGCAAACGGAGACATTGGTTCCCCAGTTACTGTATGCCGCTTTTTTGCTCAAGCTGGTGCAAGCCGAAACCGCAATCACATCTGGATGTACGGCGAAACCACTGAGCCAGTTTGTCGGTCCACGCAGTAATTCACTCGTCCAGCCGCGCTCAAAGATGGTGCCATTGATTGGGCGATTAGCATTTCCAGCAGCAAAAACGATTACACAGCCTTTCCCGCCTCGTCCCTCAGTCGCTGCGAGGGTTAGGGCAGCCCGTTGCCGTAAGGAAAGGGGGAAGTAAACCGTTGCGGCACCCCAGCTACAAGAAATAACGCTGGCGTCATTTTCAATTGCCCAGTTAAATAATTCTTCAATGCTAGTGTCATCCAGAAACCCACTGGTGCGAATGGGCATCAGCGCACATCCCGGTGCTACACCGACAATACCCTGACCATTTTCTTCGGCAACCGCAATCCCAGCACAAGCAGTACCATGACTTTCACCAGAACCACTGGGTAGAGGAATGAAGTCTTTGTCTTTAAAATCTTTGGGTGCGACAATTTTTCCGGTGCCCTGAAAATCGGGATGGTTGATATCAATGGCATCATCAGCTATCGCAACGACAATGGAGCGATTTCCCCGGGTCATATCCCAGGCTTTTTCTACGTCGATATGAGAACCTGGGGCTAAGGTTGAACCGCCACTGTGGTTTAGATACCACTGTTGAGGGTATAAGGGGTCTTGGGGATGGTAGCTCGGCTGTTTGGGGACTATGATATCGGGTTCTGCGGTTAAAACTTCGGGGAGTCTAATCAGTCGATTGGCTATTTTTAGCGGATTCTCTGGGGAATTGGGGGTGAGTTGAAAGACGAAGGTGTTGGGAATACCGACGAGCGATCGCACAGATTTTAAACCAAATTCAGTTTGAAGGGCTGAGATTGTTGCTTCATCGGTGTCTGGGTGAAATTGAATCGTGAGTTGATCGCCCAGGTAAATTAAGGTAGCCGGATTGTCCTTGAGTTGGTAGACATGACTAGCAAAAACAACATCTTCGCGATCGCGTGCGGCTTGCATCGCCTCATCCCTTTGTTCGGCGTTAACCGTAAATTCAGCAAGTTGGGTGTGAGGAATTTGGCGCTGATATTGGACACTGAAGACTTGCTCGAGTTGCTCTACGGGGATTTGGTTCTGGGGGCAAAGGGTGAAGCGATCGCGCACCTTGAGTAATGCCAGTTCTTCACCGCCCCGTTGCAGGACTAGACCCGGGCTTTCAGAGGGAACCGGAGTTGTTTGAGGAGAATCGTCTGGCACAGAATCAGAATGCGGGATCATAGTTTAGAATGGACTATCGTCAATCATACAAGATCAGTTATATGATGAATATTTTTTATCCTAGTCTCCAAAATGCTTAAGAAACCTTCAGGGTATTTTTTAAGTCTAGCTGGTTGAGACGGGGGGACTGCCTTGTACTCCAGTCATCGCGATCGCTGATGGTTAACTGTCACGGAACCTACTGCCAAAGCCTACAGCTATAATGTGGGCTTGTCGCCAATCTCACTAGGGACGGCAATTTCCTTGCCCCCAAGTCTGGCGATTTAAATGGGACTCCCCTTGCCGCATCTGGCGATGGTAAGATACCCGAAGGTTTCTGTGTTTGTCTCTAAAATACCTTCCCTATTTTTTACATGCTCTCTTCTGGAACGATTCATAGCCTTGGCTTTACCTGCCTTGTTGCCTTTCCCTTCACGACGAGTGTGGCGCTATTACTACCCGCCCACGCTCAAACTCAAGCGGCTGCGCTTCCAGAAGAGGTCAGCCAAATGCAGCCTGAGCCAGATGATCCCAGTAATCTACGCCCTTTAACGCAGGAGGATAGTCTTCTGAGTTTACAGGGGGGAGAGCGCTTAATGGCAGAGGCGAATCAAGCTGTTGAAGCTCAAGACTATACCTTAGCCGCTCAAAAACTCCAGCAGGCGCGTCAGGTTTTTAACCAATTATCGAATTTCTATCAGCAGTTGGCTGAAAGTTTCTCGGGTATCGATAACCGGATTTTCAACGAGCATCGGCAAAACGCGCTGCAAACGGCAGAAATGCGGGATGAAGCCACCTATCAATTGGCGTTGGTGCATCGCGTCCAAAATCAACCGGAATTGGCGGTTCCCTTACTGATTCAGATCATTCGCTCTCAGAATCCCACCCGCGATTTGGGCAAAAAAGCCTACCAACAGCTTTTTGAATTGGGATTCGTCGGTTCTCCCTTTCCCCCCTCTGGCAATCGTGAACCGACATCATCGGCGACTCCAGAACGTTAAATTAATAGTGGAAAGTTGAAGAATAATGGAGTGGGTATGATTAGTCCAGAGCAAGTTGAGGCAATGATCAAAGCAGAACTTCCCGATGCTCAGGTACAGGTGCAAGACTTAACGGGCGGCGGTGATCATCTGCAAGCGATTGTTGTATCCTCCCAGTTTGAAGGCAAAAGCTTGGTCAAACAGCACCAGCTTGTTTATGGCGCTCTCCAACAAGCAATGGCAAGCGAAGCCATTCACGCTCTAGCGCTGAAAACCTACACCCCTGAATCTTGGCAAGCTACCAGTCAGGCTGTATAAACTCTCGCTACACTAGACCCATATAAAACTACACAAGACATTTCAGCAAAGCTATGACGCCAGCAGTTAAAGAACGGATTGACCAGCTCGTTAACCAAGAGAAAATCGTGGTGTTTATGAAAGGCACCAAACTGATGCCTCAATGCGGTTTTTCCAACAATGTCGTCCAAATCCTGAATACCTTAGGTGTTTCCTACGAAACGGTGAATGTTCTCGATGATCCGGAAGTGCGTCAAAGCATTAAGGAATATTCCAACTGGCCCACGATTCCGCAAGTTTACGTCAACGGCGAGTTCATTGGTGGCTCAGATGTGATGATCGAGCTTTATCAGAACGGCGAATTACAGCAAATGGTCGAAGTAGCACTGGCATCTTGACATTTTACACGTTTCAAGATAATTAGCACCAAATAAACCAAAAAGCCTGCTTAAGCAGGCTTTTTCAGTCTATGCTGAAAAGCAGGGCGAGCCGGGAAGCTCTCGTTTCCAGATCTCAAAAGGGAATACCTCTGTTGAGGCTCTGCTTCCCTTGAATTGCTGGAAACGAGAATTGGTAAGCGTCGTGGCTTAAGTTGCCACGGATGAAGGCTTGCGCCCACACCTAAGTACCTTATTTATTTTTAATAGTAATCAGTTTCAGGTTCTGGTAAGGGTACGGCTTCAAAGTTCGAGGGATCGCGCAGATAACGAACAGCATCTTCCTCCAAGCGATGAATTAAATAAACTTCAATAGCGTTACTATGTCGAAGAGCATCAAGATAGCCATCAATATACAACCGTAGGTCATCAAAGCGATATCCCCGGTTCCACATAAAAACTAGAGCATCTGTAAGTTGCTGATAGTAACGTATGGTTCGAGTGTCCTGAAGCATAGTCTAAAGCGGTGTGAATTCGGTATTTTAGCTTTAGAGTTGCTAAGTGTCAATTCCTCCAAATTGATCGCTAGCAACTCTAGCCAGCCCTTACTACTATTGTGCCTTATGTCAGTGGGTAATGTGGTCTTCTGATTGACAGAATTCAATGATTCCCATCGTAAATCAGGATAAATTTTCCTACCACAAAAAAGCTTTTGAGTCAATCCACTAAATGATTTTCCAGGGCAAAACGCACAATTTCGGCTCGGTTGCTAGTTTCTGTTTTTCTCAGGAGAGAGCTAACGTATTTTTCAATCGTCCGAGGACTCAGGTGTAGCTGGCTACCAATTTCGCTATTCGATAACCCTGTGGTCAGTAATTCTAGAACCTGTTGTTCCCGCTGAGTCAGATGTAGTACATTGGGCGGGGAAGTGAGGGAGGCGATCGCACGGGGAGTTGATTCGGATTTGGGCATAGCCTCCTGAATCTGTGTCGGTGGGGGTGATTGTCCTATCTCAGTGGAAGAGAATCGCAATTCGGCTTGCATCATCTGAGAACGTTCCAGCAAATTGCGAATTACGGCACTCAATTCCTTCATTTCAAAGGGTTTGGGCAAATACAGATCGCATCCTAACTGATAACCCTTAATCCGCTCCTCAGTACTACTGCGCTCAGTTAAAAAAACCACAGGTAACAAGCGGAAAGCTGGTCGTTTCCGAACTTGTTGCACAAGTTCATAGCCATTCAATTTCGGCATATTGATATCGGTCACGATTAAGTGAGGATGATACTTATCAATCAGAGACAGAGCCTCTTGACCATCCTCTGCCGTTACAACTGAATAGCCTGACATTTCCAGATAATCGCTCACAGAAAGACGAGTACCTAGGTTGTCATCTACAACCAGGATTATCAATGGCATGGGAGTAACTGCAATACAAGCTTATATAATAGTTGAGACATCTAGCGACTACAAGTCACTTCCTATTGACCAAACTCAACCCTAGCTTGCTCGACAATTTCTACTGTAACGACACCCAAATCAGCCTCACGAGCTAAATGCTCAATCCGTTGTCGAGCTTGAGTACGTACAAAATAAGGTATTTTTTTGAGTTTCGCTTTAGCTTCAGGTGTCCAATCTAAGGTATCTGTAAAATCAGCGCTGTTCATAAGTTCAAGGAAAGCGGGAGACTTTTCTCATTCCGCTTCGATCTTAACCCAGAGGAGTAGGGGGAGCAGGGGAATCTGGGAAAGCAATGTAGAGATGTGTCATGGCGTGTCTGGGAGAAAAAATTAAATTAGAGTTTGCTGCGAGCAGTATTAGGAGTTCACTCACGCGCTATGCTCTATGGGCGAAGTGAAAGGTCAAAACTTCCTAAATCCCAGCTAACCAGTCGAGTAGAATCCGATTTACCTGTTCTGGGCATTCATCGTGAGGACAATGACCCGCCTGATCTAACTCAATTAACTTCACATTAGGGTTGAGATCGGCAAACTGTTGGGCTAACTGGGGAGGGATCATCCGGTCTTGACGTCCCCAAATTAACAGCAAAGGAATATCCAAAGTCGGTAAAACTGATTTGATAGGAGGACCAAATTTAGAAGAGGTCATCGCTTTAAACAACGCACTAAATGTAGCCGCCGCACCGCGATCGCGAGCAGGCTGCGTGAGAATCTCCACTAATTCTGCATCAATAGCGCTGGGGTTGTAATAGGCGAGTCCTGCCCATTTCTGGACAATTGATGGGCGTCGCAGCAAATAAAACAGACTTTGGAGAACCACAGGAGACGCGACTAGACCCTCAACCGTTGATACAACAGGTCGCAGCCAACCCGGAAGCGCCTCTTCTCGTAGGGAAAAATCCGGCAAATTAATCAAGATGAGTCCCTTGACCATCTCCGGGTGAGTTGCAGCGGCGCTCAGAGCCACCAGTGAACCGATCGAGTTACCCACTAACACCATGGGGTGTTGTATCAAGGTTTGCCAGAATTCATAAACTTGATTGACCCACAAGTCAATCGTATATGTTGCCCAAGCTTTACGCGAACCGCCAAACCCCAACAGATCCAGTGCATAAACCGGGTAGTGTTGACCCAGTACAGGTAAGTTGTGACGCCAATGTCCGATTGAAGTACCAAATCCGTGCAGCATCAGGACTGGAGGAGCCAGCCTTGAGTGGGAGTGCGGTGGACGAATATAGGTGTAACGAGTCTGCCAACCTTGCCAAACCCAATCTCGCTGACTACCGACTCGTTGCTGCCACGATACGGATGGGTTCACAACCTGCCTCAACTTCAAAAACGTTTACAAATCCTCACCTATTATTGTAGTGGTTTCTGGATGCTACTCTCTACAGCCGATGCCCCATAGCCTAGGAAAAATGAGGACTAACAAACGTCTCACATATTCCACCTCCTAGAAGGGTTTCTCTCCAATCCCCCGGCATTTTGGAAGTTAAGTTAAAAAGATGGACAGAAACCGGATCAGACTCAGTAGAATGGCAAGTAAAATCAGCTTGCTTTTTATCAAACCCTTAACAACTAGAAATTCAAGCAGACGCCCGTGAGTGATAGAAGACGCCAACGCGATCTACCCCAAATCAACGAACGAATCCGTTATCCTAAGATTCGTGCGATTGATACAGATGGCACACAGCTAGGAATCATTGCTCCTCAAGAGGCTTTACGCATCGCCGAGGAAAAAGAGTTGGATCTGGTATTGGTTAGCGATAAGGCAGATCCGCCAGTGTGCCGCATCGTGGACTACGGCAAATACAAATTTGAACAGGAGAAGAAAGCCCGAGAAGCTCGCAAGAAGCAACACACGGCGGACGTTAAAGAAGTCAAGATGCGCTATAAGATTGATGATCATGACTACCAAGTGCGTGTTAACGCGGCTGAGCGCTTTCTGAAATCAGGAGACAAAGTTAAAGCCACGATTACCTTTCGGGGGAGAGAAATTCAGCACGCCAACTTAGCCGAAGACTTGCTCAAGCGCATGGCAATGGATTTGCAGGACGTTGCCGAAGTTCAGCAAGCCCCTAAACGTGAAGGTCGTAATATGATGATGCTACTCTCTCCCAAAAAATAAGAATTGAGTTCATTGGTCATTAGTCACTAGTCATGGGTTAGCCACGATGGACTCAATACTAATGACTCAGGACTAACGACTAAGGAAAAACTGCCAAATGAAACTACAAACTCGTACTCGCATTCAAAATGAATGGGTACGGCGAATCCTAGAATGGGTTAATCTTCGCCCGGAAGAAGGCGAGCGCACTTTTTTGATGTTCGCCTTCTACACCGCTACCTCAGTTGGGCTGCTTTGGTTCGAGTATAGTGCGACAGCACTGTTCTTGGATGAGTACGGTGCGAGGTGGTTACCCGTAATTTATATCGCCAGCTCCGTGATAGTTTCTGGACTAGGCGTCTTATACTCTTGGTTACAAGAGCGGGTTCCCATGAGGGGTGTCTTAGTCACAGTCGCGTTCCTGACAGGCATACCCTTGTTGATCTTTCGGTTGACCCTAGGCATTGGCTATTTAAACGGTTTAATCGCCTTGGGTACTGTTTTTCTGTTGCGACTGTGGATGGATGCAGTCGAAGTTCTCAACGATCTCAACTCTCAAGTTGCCGCGAATCAATTATTCAATATCCGGGAAATTAAGCGCACCTATCCGATTGTCTCGTCGGGACTTTTAGTTGCCGATGTGATCTCCGGCTTTTCTTTACCCCTGCTGCTGTTCGTTGTCGGCACAATTCAAAACGTTCTCGTGGTGGCGGCGTTGATGATGATAGTTGGTGCTGGCACGTTGTTTTATTTAACCCAACGCTACCAGCAAGCCTTTCCTAACTTACCCACACGGGACTGGGAAGAGGATGGTCAGGAATTTGTTGTCCGCCGCACCACGGGACATCTACAACGCTATATTGTTCCGTTATTTGCCTTTTTTATTCTCGGCGAAGCCCTCTATCTGTTGGTAGAGTTCCAGTATCTCGGTCAATTAGAGGCAAATTTAGAAGCCTCAGAGATTGCCGGGTTCTTGGGTTTGTTCAGTGGGATTGTCGGGATATTTGAACTCACCTCTCAGTGGTTCCTATCCAGTCGCGCGGTTGAACGTCTGGGAGTTTTTGTCGCCGCAATGATGCTACCCGCGTCGTTAGCGATTATGGGATTAATCACATTGAGTGGTTTGCTGGATGTGATCCTTAAGCTATTGGGTTCAGTGATTACCATCCCAGGATTTGTAACCGGACTCTTTGTCGGTCTAATTTTCCTGCGGTTTATTGACGAACTCCTGCGCTATACCTTAATTGCCGGAATTGAACCGTTCCTGTTTCAACCGATACCCGAAGGAATTCGTAATAGCTTGCAAACCAGGGTTCAGGGGATTGCTGAACCCATAACCACGGGTATTACGGGCATTAGTATGCTCGCTGGAATCTGGCTGTTGCATCATGTATTTCCTGGACAACCGGAAGCTCAAATTCAGCAATGGCAGAGTGGTATGTTTATTCTTGCCATTGTATTTTTCTCCCTGATCTGGTTGCTGAGTGCTTGGTCTATGCGATCAAGTTACGTCACCTTGCTGGTTGATAGCGCTGAACAAGGACGCTTGGGGTTTTCTGATGTTGACTTAAATGCATTCAAGCGAACAGTGATAGAAACCCTGGAACAACCAGGTACTGAAGCCGATAAACGCTCTTGCATTCAACTGTTATCCCAGATTGACCCCACAAATGTGGGTGAGGTTCTGGCTCCCCTTTTGCCTCGCCTTTCAATTGCACTCCAGTGTCAAAGTCTAGAGACGATGTTGGAGTATCCCAATCCAGCCTATTGTCAGGATGTGCAAGTCTTGATTGAGCAAAAACCGCCGCCAGAAGTTTTGGCGTTGGCGCTGCGCTATGTTTGGCTGACTCAACCCGAATTGGATATTAATACGATTAAACCATATCTCCATGGGACAGTTGATCCTATGGTGCGAGCCACAGCCGCCGCGATTATCTTGCGTCGGGGAACCCCACAAGAGAAAGCGGAAGCGACAGATATCCTGCGGCGAATGGTGATGTCAAAACGGGAACGAGAACGGGTGATGGGAACGCGAGCGTTGGGAGAGGCAGAGTATTTGCAAGCCTTGAGAGTTTATATTCCCTATCTGTTAAAAGATGAGTCGTTGCGCGTCCGTTGCGCTTTATTAGAGGTGATTGCGGCAACCCATTTGGACGAGTTCTATCCGTCGCTAGTGCGGGGGCTGTATTACAAATCGACTCGTGAAGCTGCTCGCATGGCGTTGGTGCGTCTGGGTGATGAAGCGATTCCGTTGCTGCTGGAGTTGGCAGAAGATATCCATAAACCTGATTTAGTTCGGGTACAAGCTTGGAGTGCTTTGGCTGAAATTGGCACATCCGATGCCCTGAATCATTTGGTGCAACAGTTAATGACGAGTTGGGGGATCAGCCGCCGTAATATCCTCCGCAGCTTACTGAAAATTCCCAATGAGCAAGGAATCGATGCGGTACTTGATCGGTTGGGACGTAGTGGTATTGAGACGTTAATTGAGCAAGAACTGCTGTTTTTGGGTCAGATTTACGCCGCACTGGTGGATTTGAAGCCAGAACTGATCAGTGGACAGGAGGCAGATTTGCTGCGGCGGGCGTTAAACGATCAGCAAAAGGATCTGCTGGAGAATTGTTTTTTGCTGATGAAGTTTCTTTATCCAGTCGGTGCGATTCAAGCGGCATCTTTTAATCTGGAATCGGAGTCCCGCTCCAATATTGCTATGGGACTGGAGATACTGGATAATACCATAGATATTCCCCAAAAGCAAGCCTTTTTAGCTCTGTTTGATCGCCGTTCCTTTGGCGAAAAGCTGGAATGTGTGCAGGAGCTAGTTTCTTATCAACCGATGAATCCCAGCGATCGCGTGCGACAATTGATTGATTTTCGTCATTTTCTCTCGGATTGGACACTGGCTTGTTGTTTCCATTTGGCTCGGGCGGCTCATGTGAGTTTGACACCGGAAGCGACGTTAGTCTGTCTGCGTCATCCCACGGGTTTTGTCCGGGAAGCGGTTTTAACTTATTTGAAAGCTGCATCGCCCCGTTCTTGTATCGAATTACTACCGATGCTCAAACATGATTCCGATCGGTTAGTGGCGGCGGTAGCTCAGCAGATGAGTAACGAATTTGGTCTAGTGAGCTGATGGAGCAGTCGTTAGGAAAGGGTTTATTAAGGGGTTATTGGCTTAATTTTCAGGGATGTTAAGCAGATTGGTGTGTTTATGGTCTCTTAATTCCTCTATTATCAGTCAAAGTGGGATAAAGTAAACTAGAGCTTTGTGCAGCTACACTTGGCACCAATCCCCAGCAGCTACCCGCTAACCCCATGTTAACCAGCGTTGAGCGTTTACTTTTTGTCAGGGGCGTCCCCATTTTTCAGGAATTGCGGGACGATTTTCTGGTGCGCGTTGCTTCGGTTATGGATGAGCTATCATTTCCGAGTGATCATACGATTGTTACCCAAGGGGAAGAAGGGCGATCGCTCTATATTGTGGTGTCCGGTTCTGTGCGGGTTCACATTGGCGATCGCGACTTGGCATATCTGAGACAAGGTGCTTGTTTTGGCGAGATGTCACTCTTTGATGCTGAACCGCGTTCCGCCTCAGTGACGACGCTGGAAACTTGCGAATGTCTGATGCTGACTCAACTGCAATTGTATGACGCCATTGATGAGACCCCAGGAATTGCCATTAATATTATCCGCTTACTCTCCCGCCGCATCCGAGAACTGAATAATAAGTTGAATGCTTATGAGGTGAAACATCCAGCGTCCGATTTTAGTAAAACCAGCAGTAATTTAGCTGGCTAGTTGACTACTCATGGTGTTATAGCCCTAGTGGTCTGTCAAGCCAAGTTTGACGGATAATAGAATTGTATATCTACCAATCCATAAGCTATGCCAGCCAAGCG